>NZ_JAMXIA010000002.1 GCF_025457425.1 Chryseobacterium foetidum | reverse complement strand
TGCGATCCGGACGGGACTGTGAGCATTTCAACCGACCACCTATTAATAAGGTTTTCAGTTACTTGAATGATTTTTAATCCCTATTTCGCCCCTTAAAATTTATGTAATTTTATAACGTTTTGTAGATAACACAAATTTATAAAATTTTTAGTTATTATGACGAGAAAATTTTAGGAAAAACTTACAATATATCAAACTAAAAAGAAATAAACGAACCGATTTTTAGATTTGAAAAATGTTCTTATGATGTTAATATCTATTTTTTAACGGTGCTTTTTTTCGACAACGACAGTAATGGGAATGTAACGAAAGAAATTATCCAGAATAAGTACACGAATGTCGAAGATTGTTCATTTTTGTACAAAGACTTTAAAGATCTAAATGGATGGTTTTGTAGTGATCGCCAGATGATTTAAATGACAGGTCAGATTGTTAATTCTATCTTTTCTTATAAGAAAAATGATTATAATTATAACTCGTTAACTGATGAGTTTTTTAAATGCAAAACTGTGGTTTGTAAAATATTGCTTTAGAGATCATGTTCAACAAAAATCAGCCGGATCTTACGGCTGCTGCTGTAAAGTAATAGATAAAATATTGAGTTTTCACCTCATACAAACTTGATTCACATTTATTCTACTTCTGTAATTTAGAAACTTGCATGAAGTAGTCTTTCAACTTCTTTTTTGCTATCACTGATATTTCTTCTTTTAATATGATCTAGTGATTTAACTATACCAATAACCTGAATCTCTTTGAACCAGTAAAGAGATATCTTAATTTTCTTTGGTTTGGATATTCCATTGTCAATATGAATGACTAGGTAGTAGGCATAAAGAAATCCGCCGATATTATAATCAACGATATATGAAGCAGGTATTTCCACATAGGGTCGTACATAGCCTTTTTTTAAAAATGAATATTTACTGAAGGAAATACATTCGCCTGCAGATTCATAGATCTGCGAATTGACATTTAAAGCATAAACCGATACTATAATAAAGATGCTTAAAAACATTGCTTTTAAATAAAGAATGGAGGCTAAGCATGCTGCAGTCACTAGTATTAAGCATATTGCAAGAGCTGTACACCTTAGATGCTTCACATTTTTTTTATTTGTAATTTTCATTGCTGCTATCTGGTATTATTTAAAAAGGTCAACAGTTTAGTGTTTTAAACTGATGACCTTTGATATAATAACTTTGTGTTAGATTTAAATCCGCAGCAAAAATAATAGTTACACAATTACGATCCTTAATAAGTATCAATCATTTTCAGGAAAATAGAGAATATTACTTCTGGATTATAAAATCAGGTGAAAGTAAATGGCGGTAAAAGAAAAGAATTAAACATAATTAGTACTGGTTGAATAAATTATTTACATTTTACGAAAGTACTGTAACTGTTTTATTAGCAATGTTTTTAGGTAGTTGAAAAGTTACTTTTAATGAACCGTTTTCAGGAATTTGGCAAAGCATTTCTTATTGCCCTTTTGTGAAAACCTTACTTTTGCATAATTATTATAATCGCTGATGGATTTTAAATCTGATATAGATAAAAAATAAATGTGGTCAAAATATAAGTAATATTATACAGAAACCACATCAAAAGCATCTAGCTGAAAGGCTATTTTTTTCATCATTTGTGTTTTTGCCTTCTCGATTTGAGAGGGCATTTTTAAATAAGATTATTATTTTTTATAATTAAGATTAAGATTACGATTTTTAGATTTCCTATACTGATTATGAAATTCAAAAAATCTAAAAACTGTCTTTTGTGGTATTTAAAAGCAATAATATCTTTTTGAATAAAAATTGTGTTTTGTAATCTCAAATCGGATATTTGCAGCGTATGTTCAGACAAAACAAATATAAGTATACATTAGGAAAAATCTTATGAAAGTACAATTGTTATACATCCTTATATCCTTGTTGATCAGCAGTATTGTTTGTTCTCAAAATCCGGATGCATACAATCGAATCTTTACAAAGACTTATTTAGAAACCTCTCAGAAAGATTTTAAGAAAGCATTAGAAGCTGCCGATTCACTTTATCAGATTTCAGAAACTCCAAAATTTAAGGCCAAAAGCCTGATGTTGTCCGCAACTCTGTTACAGCAATCTGGAGACGTGGAAAAGTCTATTAGGTATGCTTTAAAAGCTGAAGACATTGTCCTTAGCTCAGGGGAGTATCTGTGGCAAGCTAAGATCTATGGATTTCTTTCATCTCAATATAGGAATCTTGGCTTGTTCGTCCAATCAAAAAAATATGTTGAAAAATCAGAAAAAGTCATTCAAAATATTGATAATCAAACAGCTGTTTACAACATGACTGGATTGGTAATGCAGGAAAAGGCGTACTATGCAATTGAGTTTAAAAATTATACTGAGGCAATTGATCTGATAAGAACGTCGCAAAAGTACTTTGATCTGGCTAATAACGAAGAAATCTTTTTTACTGCGACCAATCGTCAATTAGAAGGTCTGTGCTATTTTAAATTAACCAACTATAGAAAAGCTATTGAGCAGTACCAGCAAGCAAAAGAAATTCTTGACAGGATCCCCGATAACTTTTTAAAAGGTTTAGTGTATAATGGAATTGCCCAAGTCTATATTGCAACTCAAGACTTTGAAAAAGCAAAGCAATATCTTGAAATAGCAGAAGGGATTTCTAAAAAATCCAACTATCTACAGTTAAAAAAAGAAATTTATACGACCTCCCAGCAATATTATCTTGCAACAAAAAATATCAAGCAGTTTGAGGAGACTACGCAGAAAAAAGATTCCACGCTTGAACAAATTGAAAGAAAAGCCAGTTCGTTTCTCAATAGAGAATTTTCTGAACTTGAGAAAAAAAATAATGTTGCAGAAAAAAAAGCAGCAGAGAAAACCTATTATTTGGTGGCTGCAGTAATTTTATTTACAATTGTTTTGATCGTCCTGATTGTACGGAAGAAGAAACATAAAGCAAAGCTCAAACTAGCGAATGAGCATCTTCATAATTTGCAACGTAAGCATTCAGAATTAGAAATTCAAAGTAAAAAAATTAAAGAATCAAATCTTACTGAACCACAAAAAACTATTCCAGTCGATTCGGAGCAATCTCCGATGATGACTATTGCCACTGAACAAAAACTCCTTGCAAAACTTGAGAAGTTTGAGAAGTCGACCATGTATACTCGAAATGCTATTTCACTTCCATTTTTAGCATCCTATTGTGAAACAAATACTAAGTATCTCTCTTATGTCATCAATCACTTTAAGCAAAAGGATTTTAATAATTACATTAATGAACTCCGCATTAATTTCATTATTGAAAAATTACAGACTGAACCAAAATATCAAAAATATAAAATTGCCACTTTAGCTGTGGAGGCTGGTTTTTCGTCACAAAGTAAATTTGCAAGTGCATTCAAAAAAGTTGTAGATATTTCACCGTCACAATATCTTTATAACTTAAGAGAAAGTCAATCATAACTTGCTTATTTGTCATTTAAAACAACACAGAGGTTTATAATCCTATCTTTAAAGATTAATGTTTTAAATTGCTGTTCATCAATGTTTTACTGATATACTTTTGAACTCCTTTTCAGGAATATGAACTTCCTTTATCTTGTTATTTTACCCCAACAGGTGTAATATTGCCAGCTTTAAGAGCAAGCACTATTGCAGAAATGGAAAAAGTTACAAGTCATACTTCTTATCTTCTTTACTCACTTTACACCATGTTGTATGTAATTCTAATAGCATGGTTCTACGTGATACATAGAAAGTACATTATAAGGAATTTTTTACAAATATTAGAAAGCAGCTGGATTGCTGAATCTGTAAATAATACGTATTTATCTCTATCTGCCGCCATGGTTTCTGGTATAAAGTCGCCTAGAATGCGGCCCCCTCCGTCATATCCTTAGAACATTTCTTATGGCAAATAATATCCCTTCTTTAAAATAAAATAAACCGCAATGCGGAACAACTAATTGATTACAGATGAAAAAATTTAACAAGTTACTTTTAGTCCTGCTCTTTTCGATAGGATTTATCTCTTCAACTAAGGCTCAAGATCTGGATTCTGATAATGACGGAATTATTGATTGTGTCGAAAAACGAATGCAGGGCGCAACAATGACTACATTATTTAAATTAAACGGAACTGCGGTTAGCGGTGGGAACTCCGGCATTCCTTCGAATACTGTCAGACTGACGGAAAATAGTACAACACAGAGCGGAAGCATGTGGTCGTTGAACAAAATTAATTTTGCGCAGTCATTTACTATCAGATATCAGGCGTATTTAGGATCTGCTGATGGGGCTGATGGTATAGCAACAGTATTTCATAATGATCCAGCAGGCAATGCAGCCGTTGGAGCTTCGGGCTTTGGTATCGGAGCTGCCGGTATTGTAAATGGAATTGCACTTGAATTAGATACTTACTTAAATAATACGTCGTCCGGTGATATCGCAGCTGACCACGGTATGATCTGGGATACTGATGGGGCTGCTCTAAGTGGTGGTGATTCATTTGTCCCGGGAATTGCTTCGCTGACAAATGCGGTTGCAATCGGCGAACTGGAAGATGATGCCTGGCATAATGTCGTTGTAACATGGAACGCGACTACACGTACTTTGTCTTACACTGTCGATGGGATTAATGCAGGAAGTTACACTCATAGCGGAACTCTTGATAACTTTTGCTTAACGTATTTTAATATACCTGTATCTCAAGTTAACAAATTGGTCACCTATGGTTATACGGCATCAACAGGAGGATCTACAAATCTTCAGAGTGTTAGAATCAACGACTTCTGTGCGGATTATCCTCAATTTGTCGATACAGATGGAGATGGAATTGAAGATTATTTAGATCTTGATTCTGATGGAGATGGTTGCCCTGATGCAATTGAAGGAGATAAAAATATTACGCAGAGTATGTTAAATAACAACTGGAGTATTTCTGGTTCAGTAGATTCAAATGGTATTCCTACAGCTGCGACTGGAGGACAGGGAGCTGGAAGTGCTTACAATTCTGCTGTTAACAGCTGCTTAAATACTGGGCTTTGTACAACAGGATGTAATGGAAATGCTTATGTTAATAGTAATGATCCCAATACTCTGGAATATGACAATATGGTGAGTGTATTTCATTCTTCTATGGTTAAGGAATCGGATGGTAAAGTAAAAGTTTGGGGACAAGGAACGTCTTCTACTGTAGTAAGCGGAGCTAATCAACATATTTTAGTCCCGACTGAAATTAACAGTACTACCTATCCGGGACTTACAGGAACCATCTTGAAAATTGCTTCAGGAAGTAATCAGAATGCTCAGCAATTTGCAGTTTTAACAACTACCGGATTGTTTGTCTGGGGTGGTGCAACAGGAACAATGATCAGTACTGAGATTAAAGGTACAATTAGTTTTGGGTCCGTAGCAATAGGAACTTTAGGGACAGCTGGTACGAAGGCGGATGGATTACCTTTAGGTGTTTCTCCTACAGATGTGAAAATGATGTTTGGTACAAAGCATACATTGGCCATTGTAACTTGTTCAGGGGCTGCGTGGATGTTAAGTAACAGTGGCGAGAAAAACGGAGATGGTACAACTGCAACCGATGCCGTCTGGCACAGGGTTAAAATCAATGCTACTACCAATTTAAATAATGTCGTTGCTATGAGAGGAACTGTTAATGCCATGATAGCGTTGACTGCTGATGGAGAATTATATACTTGGGGGACAAGATCTCGTATCGGTGGTGCATCAGATGTTCCTACAAACAGGAGCTATGCTACGTTGATGTCAAAACCGGCGGGTATAACACCTAAGATGATTGGGATGACAGTGGGAACTGAAGCAAACGTTACTTACCAAACTTATTATTTGCTTGCAACAGACGGTAACTTATACAGTATGGGCGAAAATAGTTCAAAACAGTTAGGAATCTTCTCAACAGCGGACAGCAATGTTTGGGTTAGAGTGCAAAAATCGGGCACAGCTGGAGATTTTCTTTCAAATGTAGTATGGATCAGCCCACAGGAGCATGATGGTTTTGGAACCTACGCTGCAATCAATGTTCTTACAGTTGACGGGAAATTATGGGCATGGGGAAATAACGACGGTACAATGTTCGGAGCAACTACAACAACCGCTGATCCAACATTAATGCCTGGAAGTATATCGGGTGCATATAATGCAGCAAAATTAAATAGTACAGATACATTAATTGCTGTTGAAACCGGGGGGCATACCACCTTAATCATCAAGCAGTGTAGTACAAAATTTGGTTATGTAGGCCACCGTATTAATGGAAGTATGGCGAATAACAGTTCAACTTCGGGAACTGAAGCGACCTATAATTTTGGAGATACTTCTCCCTTATCGTTATGTGGAGCCTTGGCAGGACCTGCCGTGACAGATTTAAAAATTTGTTCAGGAACTTTGGCTAATCTGCAAAATGCACAACCATCTTCACTGCCACCAGGGGTGACAACAATTGACTGGTGGACGACGGTTACACGAGATCCAGGAACTCAGGTAACTAATATTGCAGCGGTTCCACCTGGGACGTATTACGCTTTCTATAGCCCTTTAATTGTAAGTTGTCCTACCCCGATGACGGTCTCATATTTTCTTCCAACTGATGCTGGATATAGTAGTTGTGCATGTTACAACCCTGCTTTCACACCGGGAACAGGACCTGAAACAAAAATTGGGATAACACTATTAAAAAGAGCGTCCTCAACTGACAATTGGCCAATGGGAAGAAAATCAGGACATGTAGCATTAGAGTCCAATACGAAGGGGTTTGTTATAACACGAGTATCAACTGCTGGTTTAACAGCCATATCTAGTCCACAGGAGGGGATGATGGTATATGATATTACTGCTAAATGTCTAAAAATTTATAGTGATGGCATTTGGAGTTGCTTTAGTACTCCTGCATGTCCATAACACTCACAGAATTCATTATAATAAAAAGTTAATCTTTCACAAGATTGGTCTCTTATCAATTAAATAAAATTAAAATGAAAAACATATTATCAGTTGCAGCAATCGTAATTTCAGGACACATCAGTTCTCAAGTGATTATGGGCGACGCTATAGGAACAGCACCTGCAGGACAGAAAGTATCTGTTTTGCTTGAATTTGCTACTGGACAAAATAAGGGGATTATCTTACCTTATGTTCGTACAATGCCTACTGGAACTGGATTGGCAGAAGGGACAATCGTCTTGGATGCTACTAACCAAGCTGCGGCTAGAGTAAAATATTACAATGGTGTTACAACCGGAGGAGCTACAGGATGGGTAGATTTGAGTTTCGGTCACGATGCCAATATAAGCAGTTCCATGACATTACAGCCAAATGCTCTAGCAGTTACAGAAGATCCAGCAGCTAAAGTGATCATTGGAGCAGATGTTTCTACTGCCGATGGTGTATTAGTCCTTGAATCATTGACAAAAGCAATGATACTTCCTATAGTTAGTGATACAAATAACATACCTGACCCAGCACCAGGTTTGATGGTTTTTATTAATAAGGCTGGAGCAAAAAGACTGGCTGTCTACAATGGTGGTGGTTGGACATATTGGAAACCATAAACACGATCTGTATTATCGGATAATAGTAGTATAAATGATTGAGATTTCAGCACGAATAATTAGGTTATTCGTGCTTTTTTAAATTCCTGATAGCTTTATAAATCGATAAGATTGAAATTATGCAAAATTAAACTGAAAATGATACTACATCTAAAATTAACTCTTCCTTAGTAAACAACTCAATAACCCTGTGAACCAGCAATTGGAAGAGTTTAACATTTTACTTTTTAAAAATGAAGAATTTATAGTGTATCATTACATAAAGTGAATGTTTTTTAAACGATGACATTATATTTCAGGTCTAAGATAAAATGATCTTTGAGATGTATACTTCTTGATACATTTGTGAAATTTTCTTGACAAGTATTCTTATCAATGATCCGAATTTTAAGTTCACATTCATTTGACTAAACAATAAAAAATCCCTTGGCCTAATTCGACAGACAATGTCGTGTTTTATTTTTTTTAGAATATTTTGCTTTAAAGGTATTTTATAAATCTGATGGAAATTTTCATAGCTGCGTATCAGCAATTTCTTTTCGTTCAAATGCTCATCAACTATTTAATTGCTCAGTTGGCGTTTTTTCCCATTATTCCTCAATCGGTTTGTGGGCATAAAAAGATTGAGATTCAGTTGTTTGTAAGGAAATAAAAATTACAAAGTGACTCCAGCTTATTTTCGTGCCAGTGGAACGACAATGTTAAAATCAGAAAATTGTTCAGAAAACTAAATCATCTAATGTTTCACTTCTCAAAGTTTTGACCGTACTAACTTTCTAACCGTATCGCCAGAGTCGCAACAATTACCTTATGATGGGCTGCACTTTCGTTATTAAGTATTTCTTCATCAATGCACAGACCTAGTTGCCAAACAATAACTTCAATGCACTGTTAGGAACAAATGCAACTTACTTATTACTTTATTCGATTAAAACTGAAAGCTCGTTAAACAAACGGTGGTATTTTGAGATTTTAAAGGATATGAATTTTGAAATCTTATTTTTTAAAATTGTTTTCTCAAAATCTCGTATCATTAAACAAAGTTTCATAAATTTACAAAGTATGAGTTTAATGTAACAAAATATGAAAATAGGATATGCCCGGGTCTCAACCAAAGATCAAAATCTAGATTTGCAAATTGAAGCTTTATAAAAAGCCGGCTGTGAGAAAATTTATCAGGAGAAAATTTCGGGTGCAGCGAAAAATCGCCCTGAGCTGGATAAGATGATCGAACAATTTCGGGAAGGTGATGAACATTATGTTTGGCGGCTTGATCGATTAGGTCGAAGCTTAAAAAACATTATTGACCTTGTCTTAAGTTTGAGTAATAGAGAAATTATAATAAAAGGTCTTGTAGATGCTGTGGATACATCAACTATTAATGGTCGACTATTTCTAAATCTCATGGCCTACTTGGCTGAATATGAAAGAGAGTTGATAAGAGAAAGAACTAATGCAGGTTTACAATCTGCAAGAGCAAGAGGCAGAATCGGAGGCAGACCCAAAGGTTATACGAAAGAAACTATTTCTAAATTGATAATTATGCGTCTTTTTTATAAAGATACTACAAAATCTCCTGAAGAAATTTATAAACCTCTTGGGTTAACAAGAGCAACATTTTATCGATATGCCAAAATTCTTGATAATAATACAGATGAAGAAATAAAAAAAATGGCTGTTAATAAATAATCTCTTTTATGATTTTTAGTTTTTAAATTAATTAAATTATTTTTTCAAGTTTAGAATTGAAACTATTAAATAATGTTTCCAGAACTAAATAAGCCGATTCTTAATAAGAATCGGCTTATTTAGTTTGTATTTATAGTAATCAATACACCAGCGCAATTCCTGCACCCCAACCCATATCACTATCGTAATGGGTACGAATACTCACATTTTTATTGATAATATATTTGATTTCGGTCATATATTCCATATCGGTGTTGACCATAAAACCTCCTCTTAATCTTTTTGTTATAGGAATATCTTCGCGCATTAAGGAAAGGCGAACAATACCATCGTGATAGACTTCTGCTTGAAAATTAACCAACATCGGCATTGTATACATAAAACCTAAGCTTACAGCTCTACGTGTATCTTTTTCATTTTTTTGTCCAAATAAATTGGTTTCGTGTTCATCCATACCCATTTTACGATATCTCCAGTCAAAACCAATGAATGGCATAAACCATTGCATTTTACCAATGTATCGCCCTAAGTGAGTTTCTACTTCATAGCCGTGCATATCGTTATAGCCTAAACGCCATTCTGTACCTAAACTCCATCTTGAGTTCTGAAGCATTGCGTCACCATCATTCCCATTCGTAGCAAAATCATTCTGCGCCATAAAGTGTGGCATATTACTCTCGCGCTGCAACATATTATATGCTTGTTTTTTGTCAGGTAAATTAGGATTTTGATAGTCGTCAACCGCAAAAACTCTGTTCATTCCCGACATCATATGATAAAGGATATGACAGTGGAAAAACCAATCTCCTTCTTCATTCGCTAAAAACTCAATCGTATCAGTTTCCATTGGCATTATATCCAACACATTTTTCAGCGGAGATTTTTCGCCTTTACCGTTAATCACTCTGAAATCGAATCCGTGTAAGTGCATAGGATGTCGCATCATAGAGTTATTATAAATGGTAATACGTAGAATTTCACCCTTTTTGACAGGTATTTTATCAACTTCGGAAAGAATCTTATTATCCATACTCCACACATAGCGGTTCATATTTCCGGTAAGTGTAAATTTTAATTCCTTTACCGGAGCATCTATTGAAAGCGTAGTATCATAAGGTGATTGCAACATTGCATAATTCAGGGTCTTAATATCTCCTAAAGCATTTGCGTTGTAACGATTGGGGTCGCTATCCATATTCATATTGTGTTGGCTATGGTCTTGCTTCTGTTTTGCTTCTCCAGTAATTTCTGGGTACATCACTACATTCATATCCATTTGGTTCAAGCTCATTCTCATTCCCATGTCATCCAGATCACCATTCATCTTCATCATATCGTTCATCATTTTCATCCCTTCAAAATATTTAAGACGAGGGAGCGGAGAAATAAGTTGCTTAATACCGTTTCCTACGAAATAGCTTGCAGACTGTGTTCTGTCTTCAGTGGTAGCTAGAAACTCATAAGCCACACCATCGTCCGGAATCGTAACAACGACATCATAAGTTTCAGAAACTGCAATAATTAACCGATCAACTTCTACAGGCTCTACATCGTTGCCATCATTAGCTACTACGGTAATTTTACCACCTGCATATCGCAACCAAAAATACGATGAAGCACCACCGTTTGACACACGTAAACGCACTTTGTCACCCGCTTTTAGAGTTTTGCCATCAACGGTTTTTAAATCGGTAGCATTATTTCCGTTGATTAAAATTTTGTCATAATAGACATCGCTAACGTCCATTGCCAACATACGTTTCCATTCGTTGGTTACTTTTGTTTTGAAATGACCTTCCTTAATTGCTTCGGCATAAGACTGAGTTGCATTTTTTTTGATAGCTGCCCAATCATTGGCATTATGCAACATTCGATTAATGTTATCCGGATTTAAGTTTGTCCATTCACTTAGAATGATGGGCACGGTTGGTAAATCATCTATTCCTTTTCTAAATGTTTTATCCTGATCACGCTTTTTCATTATAAAACTGCCATACATGCCAATCTGCTCCTGCATACCTGAATGTGAATGATACCAATGCGTTCCGTGTTGAATAATAGGAAAACGATACGTGTAAGTTGTACCTGCCTTAATAGGTTTTTGAGTAAGCCAAGGCACACCATCTTCCTTATTGGGCAAGAACACACCGTGCCAATGCAACGATGTACTTTCTTTCAATTGATTGTGTACTACAATTTCGGCTGTATCGCCTTCTGTGAATGTAAGCGTAGGCATTGGTATTTGCCCATTTACGGCAATCGCTCTTTTTTCTTTGCCTGCATAGTTCACAAGCGTATCTTTTACAAACAGCTCGTAACGAACCACCTTTTGGGCAAAAAGGGATTGCGAACATAACAGTATGAAAACTGTCTGTAACAACCATATAGTAAGATTCTTTGGTATATCCATTTTAATATTTTTTATTAATGAAACTTATTCCTGCTGCTCTAACCAATTGGTTAATACTTTGATCTGCACATCATTCAGTTTTGCATTATTGTGCATTAATGTATATGATGACAAGGGCATTTGTTTAGTTTTTATTTGTTCTTTAATTGAGTTTAATAGTCTTTCCTGCTTCCGATTTGAGTAGGTACCCCACTCGTTGAAATTCAAATCTTCTTTTGCTTTTTTGATGTGATTTTCTGCCAATATTCTTGCAGGTTGTACATAGTCATACCATACATAATTTGTATTGTTGCTATGACAATCGTAACAAGAGGTCTGAAACATAGCTTTTATTTCAACAGGCATTTTATTGAGTTGAGTAAAATCAGCTGGATAAACCTGCCCTTTATCTACATTAGGGGCAGGCTGATAAAATTGAATTGCAATAAAAATAAACAGCATTGTTGCCAGAATTATCTTTAATACTTTCTTCATTTTATAATTCTTTTTTTACAGAACCGCAGGTAAGCATCTGGTTACCGTAGTACGGGTTTTTTATTGCCTTAGCTTCGCTAATCCAAATAGCACCTTTGCCATCATTGTACATTGGGCAGAAGTCCTGATACAGCTTTTGTGTAGTTCCAAACAAGGTAATAAGGTCGGAAATATCTTTACTCAAGGATGCGAAATGTTCTCTTTGGTGGTCTACCTTTCCTGCGTTATCACCAATATGCTCTGCGTTTTCTTTTGCATTTTCTGCAATCTCCATATATTCCTTATGCTTATTTGCAGGTATAGCTTTCATATCTACCTTATTCAAGGTGTTAAACAGCTGTTTGCCTGCACTGGATGCTGCTTTATCATTATCTGCAACAAGCGCATTTTTCAATACCAAATAATCCTTTACTATCGATGCGATAGTGAAGTTTTGTGTTTGCTCCTTTACAGTGGATTTTCCCACTTCTTGAGACAGCGTATCTCTTGAAGCAACAGTTGCTACTGTATCATTTTGTGTTGCTGATGATAAATCTTGAGTTTCAGCTATCGCAGTGCTATCATTAGCTTGCTGGTTGCTGTTTTTATTGGAAGACTGATTGCAGGAAACTGTTACTAATGCTACTGTTGCCAATGTTATGATGGAGAAAAATATATTTTTCATTGTAATGATATTTAAAGTTATTAAAGAATGATTTTTTACTTATTTGTTTCAAATTCTTTCAGCTTTCGCTTCATAAATTCTATTTCTTCTGCTTGGGTTTTGAGTATGTTTTTTTGCAACTGTATCAGTTCGGGGTCGGTAAGGTTTGCTTTTTCAGACATTAATACTGCCGCTGCGTGGTGTGGTATCATACCTTTTACAAATTCCTTATCACCAACAAATAACTGCTCCCGAATACCAAACCACGAAAAGATACCTATTGCAGCAGAAATTATTATAATGCCCCAATTGATTTTCTTATTTTCATACATACCCTTCATTATCCATAATTCTATGATCAACATTGCAGAAACCATCAGCAAGGTCATATACAAATTATTAATGTTGAGGATAAGATTGTTTAAACCATCAATCATAGCATACATTATAAAATACATTGCTGCGAACATTATAACCGCCATAATTGCAAAGCGTTTGTACATTCCTAAAGAATGTTTACTGCTATGTCCTTCATTTTTGGGATTATGTTGCATTTCGTGTTTGCTTTCCATATTTTCCATAGTAAAGGGGTTTTATTTGTTGTCAATTGTCTCCTGCACGCTACCGCAGGTAAGCATTTTAGAACCATAATATGGATTTTTAATCGCTTCTTCTTTGCTTAACCAATTTGCACCTTTACCATTGTTGTACATTGGGCAATGCTGATAATAAACAGGTGTTTCTTGTTTTGACCCTTTGGTTAATTCATAGATATTTTTAGAAAGTAAGGCAAAAGTTTCTCTTTGTTTTGAAACCTCTTTAGCTGTAGCAATTTTTTCTGCATTTGCTGTTAAATCCTTCATTACTTTCATCCAAACGGTATGTTCTTCGGTAGAGAGTTTTGTCATCTCTACAGCTTTTATTGCCTTTACCAATTCAGCAGCTTTTGCAGATGAGATAGCTGCATCAGTTTTTACCAAAGCATCTTTTACTGAGAAATAGTTATCAAAAACATTTTTCAGTTGTGGAGTATTTTGGGCAGTTGCCGTATTTGTGGTAGCCATTTCTTTGGCATTGTGGTTACCGTGATCAGCTTTCATATCCATACCTGCATCTTTGGTTGTAGCAGCTGGTTTTAGTTCTCTGTCATACTGGCAACAGCCAGCTAATTTTGCATATACATCATCTGGGGCTAAAAATCTTTCACTGTCATAACCAGCTAAAGCAATGCGTTTCAATATTTCGTCCTGATTTGTTTTTTTACTATCGTAGTTGAGTGTAGCCATCTTGGTATCTTTATTCCACTCTACTGCGGCTACATTTTTTACATTTCCTGCTTTTTCGATAGTGGTTTTACACATACCACAATTACCATAAATTTTTACGGTTTCTGATTTTGCATTTTTTATTTGAGCAAATGCATTTATTGATGATAGTAATACAGTAATTACTACCAATATTTTTGATATTGATTTCATTTTAAAATTTTTTTAATTATTAAGGAATACAAAAGTTTTACGAAAACTAATATTAGTTTTCGACAAGACATAAGTATGGCTAACAAGCCATCGTTTAACCTATTTTAGGCGGTTGCCAAACGGAAGAAAAGCCTGAAGAATAGTAGGCTTGATTGAAACCGAACTTTTGTTGTTTAATTTCAGCAAATCGGATTTCTGTTTTTAAATCTATCGGCATCGGTAAGCCAAATGATGTTGATGAAGCACTGCATCTACAAGAACTGTGTTTACAATTATCTCCACAGTTGTGACGATCCTTGCATTTTTTACAAGACTTTTTATTACAACTGTCTTTATGTCCGGATTTTTCAGATTTGTCTTTTGAGTAGGATTTTTGCTCCGTCTCAGCTGTTTTTTTTGCGCAAGCATAACTTATACTAGGCATAAGAAAAAATCCCATACATAGTAAAACGATAAAGCTGATATGTTTGCTCAAATTTTTCAACACTACAAAATTATGAAATTATTTCTTTAAATTGATATATTTTACACTTTCGCAAACCGCAATCATAAAACATCAGATAAAATGTCTAGAGGAATTACTTGTATTGTCTTTTCATACTCATTAATAAGACAATCAGAATTGTTATCAGGAGATTAGAAATAGTGGGCAAGTCATTTCATAAGGTAAGTAAATTTTATTCACAGCATACATTTCCTGCTTGGATTGGAGGGCATTTCACAGTTCCATAGCTACAATATACACAACAGTCTCCTTTTAATGGCTTTAATAATGCTTTACAATTTTCACATTCATAAAAGTATTGGCAAGCATCTGTTGGCATTGTTTCCTCTTTTTTGGATCCACAATTTGGGCAAGTTATAGTTGATTGTAATTTAATTTCCATTATGATATAATTTTACTTTTTAGTGATTTATAACCAGTTGAATTGATAGCTTTTTCGATTTCTGTAATACTTGTTTGTTTGTTATCAAACTTTACAATGGCGTTACCTTTCTCATAAGAAACCACAACTTCCACAATTCCTTTTAGTTTACTAACTTCCGTTTTAACGTGATGTTCGCAACCTGAACAGGTCATCCCCTTAATTGTAAACTCAACTTTTTGAATTTTAGAAGTTTGGCTAATAATTGCCTTACTTTCGGTTTTTGGGAAAAAGATGTTGGCATAAAGCGGAAATGATAAAAGTAAAGCCGCTATAACGGTAACAATTCCTAAAAATGATTTTGTTTGCATAAAATTTTGTTTTTCAGTTATTTCACATTTACAGTCAATTTGCTTTTGTGGTTTCAACTTTTGAAACCAAGCAAAACCAAGCACTAAAATTGTCAAGCCAATAAAATATGGTCGGAAAGGTTCGAGCCAAGAAAAAGTTGAAGCAATCCCACTTGTTCCTGCTATTAGAGACAAAACAGGCGTAATGCAACATAATGAAGCTGCAAATGCCGTCAGAAGTCCAGTGCCAATTATTTTGTTGTCCGTTTTCATATAGTTTCTAAAATTTTATTATTATCAAGTATTTCAAAGAATGGGGTCAGCATTTTTTCATACTCTTTTGTTAATGAATAAAAAATAGTTTGTGCTTTTCTTTCCGTTTCAATTAGTTTACGGTCTTTAAGTTTTCGTAAATGCTGAGAAATTGCAGAAATTGTCATACCGAGAATATCGCTTAAATCACAAACGCAAAGTTGTTGTTCTTCATAAATAAGAAACAGGATTTTCAGTCTTACATTGTTTCCCACCAATTCCAGTCCGTTAGACAAATAGTCAAACGAACCGTGGAGTTCCGAAACTCGTTCTTTACAGCGATTGATTTGTTTAATGTCAGCCTGTTGTCTAATGCAAGAATTATTATCCATAGCGCAAATATAGTTAATTTGCTTATTTAAGCAATCGCTAAAATAAAAAAACAATTTAACTTCCATTGACTTTTTCTTTACAGTTTTTATAAGGTTCTTTTATACACTACCCTTTCTATAATTATTTTTCACGCTGTATCCTCATAAAAGGTTATCAAATTTCCAAACAAATCTAATATTGTAAATTCTCTTGTACCATAATGTGTGGTTTCTATTTCCGTTTTTTCATTGTGTCATACTTCTTTTTCTTTTAGTTATTTATACAGTTCGTCAATGCCTTTTACTTCAATCCTGTAACTGTATGCACCTGCCAAAAAATTTCTGCTCTGCTATTAATCAGTTTAGAAATAAAAAAACACTTTTCCATTTCCAACTTTAATTACAGGAAGCCCACAAATGCAGCTTTATACAACCCCTAAATAATATTGCAAAAGTTCGTCCTGATGTCTGCATTCAAAACGAAATCGAGCATTAAAAAACTTAACTGCCTTATCAATTTTCCGTACAGGAAATGAGGGAATGGGTTTAATTAGTTGCATCATTTTGTATTCTTGTTTTAATTATTATACCCTATATTTTTTTGTACATCGGTTGAAATACTATTGCCGTTTCATAACTTCTATCACTTATTTCTAACTGTAATATTTCTTCTTTAACCAAAGACTTACCTTAACTAATAAAATTAAAACAGGCACTTCCACAAGAGGGCCAATGACCCCAACAAATGCTTGTGAAGAATGGATTCCAAAAACAGCTATGGCTACAGCAATAGCTAATTCAAAATTGTTTCCTGTTGCTGTAAAAGCGATAGATGCATTTTTGTCGTAAGGCACTTTCAATGCTTTACTTATGAAAAAGCTGATGAAGAATGTAAGAACAAAATATATAACTAATGGGATGGCAACTTTAACCACGTCCATTGGTAATTCTAAAATTTTGTCTCCTTTCAAACTAAACATTAATACGATTGTAAACAACAAAGCATATAATGTGACAGGCGAAATAGCCGGAATAAATTTTCTATTGAACCAATCTTTTCCTTTCAATTTAATTAGAAAATAACGGCTCAAAAATCCTGCAATAAATGGGATTCCCAAGTAAATGAAAACACTTTCTGCAACATCTTTCATTGGTACAGAAACATTGAAATTTCCTAGACCAAGCTTTTGAGGCAATACATTAATGAAAAGCCAGACATAAAAACTATAAAACACCAATTGGAAAATACTGTTTAATGCGATTAGCAAAGCGGCATACTCCCGATTACCTTTTGCCAAATCGTTCCAGACAATTACCATTGCAATACATCTTGCTAGACCGATCAAAATTAGACCGATCATATAGTCTGGCTCATCTCGCAGAAAAATGATAGCTAATACAAACATTAAGATAGGGCTGATAATCCAATTTAGTAGTAATGATACCGACATTACTTTTTTGTCTTTAAAAGCCATTGGTAATAGAGTGTAATCAACTTTTGCCAAAGGTGGATACATCATTAAGATTAAGCCTAATGCTAAAGGAATATTAGTTGTTCCAATAGATAAAGAGTTTGTGACAGTAGAAATATTAGGAAAGAAATATCCCAAACCAACACCCAGAAGCATTGCTAAAAAAATCCATAGGGTAAGAAAGCGGTCGAGGAATTTTAATTTTGGTTGCATCGTCTAATTATTTAGTTGAGCGTATCGTTCCGCTGTTAGTAGATTTTCAGTTTCTCTAAGGTCTTCAATTTCAATTTTCACCATCCATCCATTATCAAATGGATTAGAATTTACCGTACTTGGCTCTTTTAAAAGTTGCTCATTGGTTTCAATTATTTTTCCCGATAATGGCATAAACAAATCGCTTACGGTTTTAATGGCTTCTACAGAACCAAATACGTCGTCTTGTTTGAAATGATGATTAACATTCGGCAAGTCAACATATACGATTTCTCCTAATTCGTTTTGTGCGTAAGCAGTGATACCGACAGTTGCAATATTGTTCTCAACGAGAACCCAAGTATGTTCTTTAGAAAAATATAAATCTTTTGGAAGTTCCATTTTATTTTGATTTTAAAGATTAATAGCCACGTCTTAGATTTTGTGCGTACTCGTTTGGAAGAGGGCTGTCTTCCACTGCCTTTGCAGCCTTTTCAAAGTCATAGTCGAAGCGGATAAATTCTACACTGATACTTTCTTTGTTCAAAACAGAACTGTTCTCATTAACCGTCAGCATCACATAACCGCCTCTTATATCGTTGTCTTTTGGCTTCCCAACAGAACCTATATTTACTGCGTGACGGAAATGGTCTTGTCCATCAATACCCGAATTTAAAACTCTATGATATGGCTTGTGTGTATGTCCGAAACACATAATATCGGCATCAGCTTGTTCCATAATACGAAGCATACTTTTTTCTTCACGGTCTTCAAAAAGATATTCGTTTATTTTTCTCGGACTTCCGTGTACTAAAAGCAGGTTTAGTTTGTCTTCGTTCAGTTGAAATTCTACTTTTATATGTGCTGGAAGTGTGCGCAAGTATGCACGCTCATCATCTTTCATCAATGAATTGGTAAAAGAAATAGAAATGTTTCCGTTGTCCTTCTCAGCGTCCGTTTTGTAGGCGCAACCGCATTCGTTGCTCATTCTTCCAATGCCAAAATCGTAGTTGCCTGCAATAGTTGGTATTTTTCTTTTACGGATTTCATTGACCACTTCGTTTGGCCAGATATTATAACCGACTAGATCTCCCAAACAATAAATGCTGTCGGGATTTCTTTTCTCAACATCTGCAAAGAATGCTTCTAATGCAGGGAGATTAGCGTGAATGTCGCTGAACAATGCAATTTTCATTTTTATTGATTTTTAATATTGATACTATTTTTAGCAACATCTCCCACCTGGTGTGCAAGAATTGCCATTATTTACATTAAGTTCCGATAAGTTTTTCTTTTCTTTTTCTGTTGGAATCCCACAAGCGTCCTGTGCTAAACAAGCTGTAGTTTTACTTTTTAGAATAAATGTTTTTCCATTGAATTCTAAATCATATTTACCAATAGTATCACTTTGATATTCAACTTCAATATCAAAATCCTCTATTCCCAATTTATCCTCAGAGAGTTTTATAATGTTGAGTAACTTGTTAGGTTTCAGACGGTGTTCAAAATCGTCTGCATTCCAAAGCTGAAAATTCACAACTTTCTCTGAACGGATGACACCACCACAATCAATGAAGTTTTTATTAATCATTCCTACTTCTGTAACGTGAAAATGTTCCGGAACAAAAGCTCCATTTTCTAATTGAAATTCAACATTTTGTAATGTTGGTAAAATTTGTTTGACTTCTGATAATTTCATAATTGAATCTTTATAGGTTAAATGCAATATTGCGATATTTTAAGGTAAAAAAATGCTAACAGCATTTTGATTTGGTAACAGTTTGTACTATTGTGGAAAAATAAGTGTTTAGAATTTCGATAGTTTTTTCGTCTATACAATAGCAGATAGCGTTTCCGGCAATATTACCTTTTATAATTCCTGCGTTTTTCAATTCTTTCAAATGTTGAGAAACGGTTGGTTGGGCTAAAGGTAATTCGTTCACGATATCTCCACAGATGCACTCATTGACTTTCATTAAATACTCAATAATTGCTATTCGTGCGGGATGTCCTAATGCTTTTGCGATTGTTGCAATTTGATTTTGCTTATCTGTAAAATGTTCAGTTTTGGTTGCTCCCACTATATTTATTTTATATCGCAATATTACGATTAATATTTAAATTAGAAAATTTTTTTTTTAAATTGAACATTTTGAATTATTTATTGCTAGAATTATATAAGTTTGTCTCAAAAAACGATTTTTTGTGTGTTAGCAGAACATGAGAGAAATGTTTTAATTGAACGAACGAACGCCGGATTGAAGTCAGCAAGAGCAAGAGGTAAAAATGGTGGAAGACCAAAAGGGATGACTGAAAAGTATACTAAAATTGCTCCTGTAGTCAGAGCTTCATATGATGCTAAAAAGTTACCTATAGAGGGAATTATGAAAGCTTTCAACATTGGAAGTAAAACAACATTCTATAAAATTATACATTCTCAAAAAAGAAAGAATATGGAACAAAAAAGATATTTTGAAGAAGATTTTAACGATTTTGTTAAAGAAATAATAGATAATAAAAGATTTAGCGATTCTAAAGAGGAAGGGATAGCATCATTAGTTATTGACAAAGGTTTTGATTCATTGACAGATAAACAAAAATTTGTTTTTGAAAAAGCAATTAGTTATTTTGTTTATGATAAATGTAGTAGGTGTCCTAATGATATTCCGTGGAGTGAAATGTCAGCAGCAGAGGATAATGGTGGAATGTGTAGTTGGTGTCAACAGTTAACCGGACATGAAAAAGATTAAAAACTAACTATAAAAAGAGTAATATTAAAGCTAAAATATCAAAAAGCGAAATAAAAATGAAATCAAAACAAGTAGTAATAACAATTAAAGAGCACGCATACTCATTTTTTGTAGGTGCTATTCCAGGACATAATCGCACAACAAAGGAGCCCGGTTTTTTAGCATGTTGGTTTCCTGCTAAAGATGGAACCCCAACCAATATGAGTGAAGGTAAAACTCTTGCAGATATTTTGTTTGCAACCGAAGATATTGCAATTAAAGAAGGTGAGAAAATTCTAAAGGCTAAAATTAAAGCTGATTTTCTTAAGTTTAAACAACAGAAAGCTGCGCAACAAAAGGCGAACAAAAAAAAGTAAATATTAATTTCGAAAAACAATTCATGAAATATAATTGTCAAATTTTAAACGAAACAAAAGCTGTTGTGCAAATTGTTCCTGAAACTGATATAGAGAAATTATTATTAAATCAAATGGATAAAGACAATCCTGATCAGTATACGCTTGGCTATCATTATGGAAAAGCATTAGAACTTAAAAATCGATACGCTGTTTTGTTAGCTATAGATAATTTTCAAACTTTTCCAACTAAAGCGATCATATCTTATGATGTAGCAAAAGGTATTTAATCAATCTCATGAAAAAGTTAATAATCTTTATCTTTATTTTGATTGCACACACTTCATTTGCTCAAACTACGTCTGAAGCACCTGTTCAAAATATTTCTACAGATAATAATGTAGTGTATAGGCTTTTTTCTACACGAAATATGTACACGTTTATTAAATTAGATACAAGGAACGGTCAGATGTGGCAAGTTCAGTGGGATACAAAAAGCAATCAATTAGAAACTTCTTTATCTTTAGTATACCTTGTTTCTGAGGAAGATGAAAAAAATGGTAGATTTTTTCTTCATCCAACGACCAACATGTATAATTTTATACTAATTGACCAAATTGATGGTCGAGTATGGCAAGTTCAATGGTCTAATAATGCTAAGGAGAGAATGGTTGTCCCTATTAAATAATTTTAGCATTGACCTTAAAGTCTCAAAAAAACGATTAAATTTTTATGCTGGCGTTCTCTTCGGTTTAATAGATAAAAATTTAGATGTTATCACTATCCGAATTTAACAGCTACAGACGCAAATGTATTAAAATTTAGTTTAGATAATGGTTTTCCAGGATTTATTATTGAGGCACATAGAAAGTATAAACTTGAATTTTAGTGATACACAAGACGACAAAAACTCCTTTTGACTTTATATTTTGATCAGGAAAACTTTAAACGGCGTGAATTAGTTTAATAAAAAAAGAAATCCAAACTACTTAGGATTTCTTTTTTGTTAGATTGCGTACATTAATCAGGCAACTCATCTATGCTGATAGGCTCCACGCGTGGAGATGAATTCATATGATGACGGTATTTGGATGAAGTTTCGTATGCAAGTTTTCTAACCCTCATGATATTGCCGAGAGGTCTATGCTCCGGGAGGCAATGAAATGGATTGAAACTTAAAACATCATCACCATATACTCGCCGGGCAGGACTGAATGTATCCTGCGGATGAATAGTCAAACTGGCAATACCCTGAAATGGGCTGTCTTCTTCCATCCATTGAACGGAGCCGTCCTCAACCGGCATTTTCTCAATATCTGTACACAGCTGTGCAGACAATTCGTAAACAGCAGTCTGATTTTCAAAAAAGTTTTTTACAATAGTAGTCAGAAAACTTTCGGGTTCATTTTTTATTAAATCTTCATCCATATCTTTTCCATGTAATGATGCAACATTCTCTGATTTGGGAGCGATAGAAATTTTAGCGACGTAATCTCCGTACCGTATTGCAGCCATACTGAAATAGCGGTCACCTAAAATATGCGATCCGGGTATGCTGAAATGATTGGGATCTTCTTCTTTTCCAATTAAATTTTTAATTTTTCGTCCTGCAACAAGCATCGCACCCTGAACACTCTGGAAAAGCTCAGGAGTGTTAATATGTTCTTCGACTTTTTTCTGCTGATCAAGATAATCTTTAACTGTTCCTGTTGGGATGATCGGGTAATTGACTAAAAGAAAATCCTGAGTCAGAGCATCCTTATCTTCGGCTAAAAACTTTTCGCCCTCCACACCGATTATTTTAATGGCCATTCCACGCTGAGAAGATTTTTTGTCTGGTTCTATCATTCCCGGTGCAGTGGAGAAACGGATGATTACAGGATATTTCCGCGGTTCTTTAAAAAGACCCTGAGCTAGGTGTTCCGGCAGATTATCATAGATTTCCAGTTCTCCGCGAAGAATTCCATGATTTTTGGCATGAGCATCACGCACGGCATGACGATAACTTTCAAACATTATTTTATTAACTCTCGCCATAGATTCTACCACGGCGCGGCTTTCTTCATCTTCGTTGGGTTGCATTACTTCGATCTCGTCTGAATATCTTACATAATTTTCAATGTCATCTTTTTCTTGCTTATTCATAATATAAATTGATTTGGAATGTTGAATTTACTTGTAATAATTATATCTTATTCTAAAAATAAATCCCCAGTTTGATCATGGGGATTTTATACTTTCAAATTTTAAATGCAGATGTAATATTATTTAAGAGCTGCTGTCAGTTGTTCAGCAGCATAGGCCTGAGCTTCTTTTGCCTGAGGTACTACTATGGCCATTCCGTAGAATTCGTGAGTTACACCGTCGTAATTTTTGCTGTTCACCTTTACTCCTGCAGCAGAAAGCTTTTCAGCCAACATTGTTCCGTCGTCATGCAACGGATCGATTTCTGCAGTAATAATCGTTGTTGGAGGAAGGCCTGCCAAATTAGCATTTACGAGAGAAATTCTTGGATCTTTGGCTTCAGTCATGTTATTCAGGTAATGTTTTGTGAACCATTCCATCATGGGTTTGTTCAGAGGTTTTGCAGCAGCATATTTGGTATATGACGCTGTATTCATATGAGACTGTGCAATCGGATAGACAAGAACTTGATGTAGAGGGATCATAATCTTTTTGTCTCTGGCCATTATAGAAACATTGGCGGCAAGATTTCCTCCGGCACTTTCACCGACGACTGCTATTTTTTTAGCATCACCTTTAATTGTCGCGGCATTTTTAACTACCCATTCATAAGCAGCAAAAGCATCATTATGTGCTGTAGGAAATTTATTTTCCGGAGCTAAACGGTAAGCAACAGATACCACTACTGACTCTGTTTGTTCTGCCAATCCCTGCGCCGACGCGTTGTATACATCAAGATCTGCAATAACGAAACCTCCGCCATGGTAGTAAACGATGATAGGGTATGATGCTTTACCGGTTTTTGGAGTATAAATTCTGGCGTGAATTTTACCTCCTGCAACATTTATATTTACTCCTGTCGTATCAACCTTTGGTGCTGGAACTGCGATATTGTTTTCTTTTACCAGATCCATAACCGCATCGGTAGGTGTATGGTTTTTTCGGGCTTCTTCCGGAGTAAGGGTTTCAATGGGTTTGTCGCCATAGCTTGCCAGCTTTTCCATGACAGCCTGCATTTCGGGCTTGATTGTTTTTCCCCACCCGGGTGCGCCTCCTGTCGGTTTCAATGAAGAAACATTTGTAGAATCTGCAGACTTGGGATCGAATGAATGAGTTGATTCATTTTTTTTTGAGCATGATAATGCAAGGGTCAACGCACATGCTGCTAATGACCATTTAATCAATTTGTTGTTCATATTAGATAATTTTGTGATTGCAAAAAAAATTATCTAATAATATGCCAATAATAATTTCAATAAGTGCCTGTGATACAAATAAACGACTATATTGAATTTTTAACCTTATCGGTTGTATCGAATACAATGACTAAATTGCATGAATAATAGATGACCCAATATTCAGCTTATTAATTCATTTAAGACATTTAAACTAATCTGGACAGTTAAATAAATCATTCGCTAAGTAAAAGACTGCCTCCGGAGAGACAGTCTTATATTTTACAGATGTTTTAAATTAAGGCTGACCATTTCCCCCGGCCGAACCATAAATCTGTCCTGTTGCAAAACTAGCATCATTAGCTGCGAGTTGCACAAAAATAGAAGCAAGTTCAGCAGGCTGACCAGGCCTTCCTAATGGAGTGTCTCCACCAAATTTTTCTAAATTTTCCTGAGTTTGTCCACCGCTCACCTGCAAAGGCGTCCATACAGGTCCTGGTGCAACACCATTTACTCGAATTCCTTTTGGTCCTAATTGTTTAGCCAACGATTTCACATAGTTTGTTGTTGCAGCCTTAGTTTGAGCATAATCATAAAGATCTGCTGATGGATCGTATGCCTGAACTGAAGATAGCCCTATTATACTTGAGCCTGGTTTCATATGGGGTAAGGCAGCCTTTGTAATCCAAAAGGGTGCGTACATATTTGTTTTAATAGTCCAGTCAAATTCTTCTGTGGATATATCCAATATTGACTCTTTACTTTTTTGATGTCCCGCATTGTTGACCAATATATCTAATCCCTCTAGTTGTTCTACAGCCTTTTCCACTAATTTTTTGCAAAATTCTTCAGTTCTTATGTCTCCCGGAATTGCAATACCTTTACGACCTTCTTTTTTAATAAGTGCAATCACTTCTTTAGCATCTTCCTCTTCTGCAGGTAGATAGTTGATTGCCACATCAGCTCCTTCCCTTGCATAAGCAATTGCAGCTGCCCTGCCAATACCGGAATCACCTCCTGTTATCAATGCTTTTCTTCCAGCTAGCCTCCCAGAACCTACATATGTTTTTTCACCGTGATCCGGAACAGGAGTCATTTTACCACCTATTCCTGGGAATGGCTGGGTTTGGCGTTTAAAGGGTGGCTTAAAATATTTTTTAGTGGGATCAGTAAGATCTGGAGATTGAGCATTTTTTGTTTTTGAGGATGGTGACTGTGCTAAGCTAGTGGGTGCAACTGCGACCACAGCAAGTGTTGTTGCTATTTTCCCAATAGCGTTACGTCTTGTAATTTGGTTTTCCATAATATTTATATTTGGTGTATTAAATGCTATAAGGATACAAATGATATGCCTGTATCTTTCTCCAATTTTAAATCAGTACTCAACCAATCTCATATAGATATTGTCACATTAATATATTTTTTTTTACTTTAGAATGTATTTTTAATATATGGTTATTTCGGAAGACATTTTATTTGAAAACGGAGCAGAGGTTAGATCTTATTCCGAAAATGAGATTATTTTTAGTGAAGGTACTCTGACAAAAAAATATTTTCAAATTCTGGAAGAAACTGTAAAAATTAATAATACCTTCGATGATGGAAAGGAATTTGTGCACGGATTTCCTTTTAAAGGTCATTGTATTGGAGAGTCATATTTGTATACTGATACACCATATGGAATTGGTGCAACAGCTTTGGCAACATCTGAAATCATAATCTTAACGAAATCGCAATATTATTTCACTTTGATACAAAAAAAACCTGAAATTATCTTAGATGTGAATCGCTATACTGCAGAACGTCTTCATTTCAGATATTTGATTTCCTCATTCTTAAGTGTTAAAGATCCGGTGATTAAAATTCAAAAACTACTTGATCATTTAAAGAATTATTTTGGTCATACAGAACCGTACAGTTTTCAAGTTCCTTATACCAGATATCAGCTGGCTACTCTTACAGGACTTAGGTTAGAAACTATAATTAGAATAATAAAGAAAATGCAGTCGTTAAAAATATTGAAAATTGAACACAGTAAAATTTACTAGTAGTTTAATGAATGTCTCAAAAAACGATATTATTGACATAAATGATTTTAATATAGAATTATACAATGAATGATAATAATACTAAGCGTCTTTCAAGGCTTGCAGCAATTATCACACAACTTCAGACAACAAGACTTGTAACAGCCACAAACCTTGCTGAAAGGTTTAGCGTAAGCATAAGAACAATTTACCGAGATATCAGAGCGTTGGAACAGGCTGGAGTTCCTGTATTGACTGAAGAGGGCAAAGGTTATTATATGATGGAAGGCTATAGGATTCCTCCTCTTATGTTCACAGAAAACCAAGCGAATGCACTAATTCTTGCTGAACAATTGGTGTTAAAAAACAAAGATCAATCTTTTGTCAAAGATTATTGTGAGGCAATTGATAAAATCAAAGCAATCTTAAGAGACTCTGGGAAAGATAAGGTTAATCTATTGGGTGAGCGAACACGCTTTGCTCAAAATGTCAACAGGGAACGGAATAGCAATAATATCTCTGAACTACAGTATGCATTAACTAATTTTTTGTTAATCAGTATTGACTACATGAACAAAGAGGATTTATCATCAAATCGTATCGTAGAGCCATTTGCCTTAGTCAGTACGACCGAAAACTGGCTGCTCATTGCGTGGTGCCGTTTAAGAAAAGAATTTAGGTATTTTCGTTTAGACAGAATATCAAAAATGGTTGTTATGACAGAGAAATTTGAGCCACACAAGATGACTTTGCAGGAATATTTTGATAAATTTAATTAACTTTTTTCACCTCTGACATAGGGCTGTCACAAGTGCATTTTACCTTTGTCGCTCACAAATAAAAGTAATAAAATGCAGAAAACATCATTTGACCCTTGGGCTTGGGGTAAAAACACAAATTCAGTACAAGCGGTAGAAGTTAAGCAATCAGAAGGAACTTTGTATTGTTCGGGACAAGTAGCAATCAATTCGAATGGTATTCCTAGTTCTGAAGATATGAGAAGTCAGTTAGTACAGACAATTGCTAATTTGGAGCAGCTTATCAGTAAATCAGGTTATGAGTGTAAGAATATTGTTAGATTAAATGTTTTTACAACTAACACTAATGATTTTTTTAATACCTGTATGGACATTTATGTACCGTTTTTGATGAAACATGGTATACAGCAGGCAACGACATTACTGGAAGTAAAAGGTCTTTTTGCAACCTTGACCGTGGAGCTTGAAGCCACCGTAGTTAAGTAATTAGCTTGAGTTCGTTTTAGGTGTACGTTAAGAACAGCAAACCGTCATCTACCTTATTACGGTAGGTGACGGTTTTTTTTGTTAAAATATGGTTAGGCAACCATAATCTTGCCTTTCCTGAAATAATCTCAAAAAACGATTAATTATTCTATTCAGAACTATGTCATATATCATTTTTAACCTCGCGAAAAAAAAGTAAATTTGCTTCTGTGAAATTTATTATTTCAATTTTCTTAGTTGTTCAAATGATAATACGCCCTGTATTACCTTTTATTTCTTATGCAGTAAATTACGACTACATAACAAAAGAACTTTGTGAGAATAAAGATAAACCGGAATTGCTTTGTAAAGGTAAATGTTATCTTACTAAAGAACTGGCAAAGACAGCACAGGGACAGGTGAACAAAAGCAGTCAGAAAATTAATCTAAATTCAATTGACGTATTTGTTATTATTGAAGAGTTCAATGACAGCTTTACTTTAATTTCACAACTTCTTCGAGAAAATATCAGTGTATTTAATACTGACTCTTACAATTCAATCATCTACAATAAACTTTTCCGTCCGCCATCAGTATAATTCTTTATCCGAAAAGAACAGAATATAAACTTATACTAACATTAAAATGAAATTGAACATTTTATTGACATGATCGTTTACAATGTCAGTAGTTTTTGTTGGTGCGAAAACAAAACCGAGAACTGCGGGAATGTGAAACATGTTAAAGTAGTAAATACTTTAGATCCCATCTACAAAATGAAGGCTTCAATGTCTTTATCGAATACTGCGGTTTAAAAAAGCAAATCTTACGGATCATACAGTAGCTTCTTCAAATCAGCATTCAAAAAGGATACTGTAAAATATTTAAAGTAGCTCCTTTCTTTAACAATTACGGAGTGCCATGTTTCAAACATTAAATTGTCTGAAGATATATCTGCGCCTTCAAAATTGATGAGTACAAGATAATTTAGTGAGGTATTGCATCAATTCTCTTTTTATCATCCGATCGAAACAAGAATTATTAGAATCATTAAAAAGTAATCTCCGGTACAGCATCCTACTCAATTAACATTTATAACAATTATTCTAAAATTAAATTTTAACAAGCAAATATTTATCAAAATGAAAATTTACAAATTCTTATCCTTATTTTTTATCGCCATAACCATATTGACAGTAACCTCCTGTAGAAGCGATGATGATGAAAATAATATCGCAGACCTAACAACGGGGAAACTTCAGGTTAAATTTGAGAATGGTTTCAATAACTTAGGAAACATTGTTCTTAATCAAACAATACAAACTTCTTCCAACGGACAAAAGCACCAGTTTTCAACACTTAAGTATGTAATAAGTAACATCACGTTAATCGATGAGAACGGCGTTGAGTTCAAATACAACTATAACAATCCTGACAAAGGAGCATTTATTATCGATCAGGCGGAGGCAGTTGCAGGGATCAATTACATCAACCTTACAGAAATTCCGAAGAACAATTACAAAAAAATCAGAATTGGTTTAGGTGTAAGTCAAACCGCTTATCTGATCGGACAAGACGGACAAGGAATCTTTTGGCAAAAAGCTAAAACTGCCGGGATGGCTTGGTCTTGGGCTGCAGGATATATTTTTACTAAGTTTGAAGGAAAATATGGAACATCCTCTCCAACAACTGAATTTATGAACCACTGTGGGAATATGGGGAATGTAAACGCTAACAACACAGCGGATCTTTACCGTGAAATTACTCTTGATTTACCTACAACAGCAAGAGTAACAAAAGAGATTACGCCTTCAATCCATATTCTGGCAGACCTTAATCAATACCTAAGCGGTCAGACAGCATTGTCCTTGGATAATACCAACAATATGGCAATGGGGTCAAATCAATATTTGGTTAACGTTACCAACAACATTACCAAAATGTTTAAAGTAGATCACGTACACAATGACTAATATAGATATCAAATCTATAAGAGGGTTTTCAAACCCTCTTTGGATTTTCTTTTTTTGTGCTGTTGTGACATTTTCCTCATGTTCAGATGACGTGATTGAACCGATCGAAAAAGATGAAGCTTACAATCTTCAAACGCCATCCGGTTTTCCTAAGATGACATTTGATGTGACAGGGAATCCTATTACCATTAATGGAATTGCTTTAGGAAAAAAACTGTTTTATGAAGGAAAACTATCAAGAAACAATACGATTTCATGTGGTTTCTGCCATATTCAGGAGTATGCGTTTACGCATCACGGTCATAACGTAAGTCATGGAATCGATGACAGACTGGGAATCAGAAATGCACCACCCGTTCAGAACATGGCATTTCTTTCACGCTTTACCTGGGACGGCGTAGGACACAGTTTGGATGAAAGATCTTTGGTTGCCATTACAGATATCAATGAAATGGACAGTTCACTTCCTGAAGCGGTTGGAAAACTAAGTGCAGATTCAAACTATAAAAAAATGTTTAGAGCTGCATTTGGTGACGAAAATATTACCGGAGAAAGAATATTGAAAGCTATTTCTCAATTTATGGCTACAATGGTTTCAGCAGATTCTAAATATGACCAGGTAAAAAAAGGACAGGCCGTATTTACAAGTGAAGAAACACAAGGTTCAGCATTATTTCAGGACAAATGCGCCTCTTGTCATAGCGGTGAACTCTTTACAGATGAAAGTTTCAGGAATACCGGAATGTACTACAACTCCCAATATGATGACAGAGGTAGATACAGGGTTACTTTAGACTGGAATGAAAATATGAAATTTAGAGTTCCGAGCCTTAGAAACATTAAACATACTGCTCCGTACATGCACGACGGTCGCTTTTATACACTTGATGCTGTCATGAATTTTTATTCGGAAAATGTTGAAAATCAACCGAATCTTGATCCTTTATTAAAACAAAACGGTCACATCGGTATACCAATGAACATGCAAGAAAAGCAATATATTATCGCTTTCTTAAAAACTTTAAGTGATAAAAACTTTATCACAAATCCAAAATTTGCAGAGTAATAAATATTTAAAATGACGAAGTTAATTTTTGTGCTTATCAATCTGTTTATATTCACATTCTTTCAGGCAAGAAATGAAAGTTACAGTTTATATATACCACATGAGGGAGTGAATGGTTTTACTCAGTATAAATATTTTTGTGATGCTTGTGGGTGTGCTGCCGGAAACGGGTCATCGGGTTTTGAATCCTTATTAAATCCTCAGTTCATTGGTGTCAAATACTTTAGTCAGCACTACAAGGCTAAAGAAAACCTCTTTACAGATCAACTGACCCAAGATCAGTATTTCAATACCATTCAGATTTGGGGAAAAATCCCTGTCACTGAAAAGCTGAGCGTTTACGCAAGTATTCCTTATCATTTCCACAATAAAAAAACCATACAGGGAGATATTAAAATTGATGGCATTGGTGATGCCAATGTGATGGGGATTTATAAATTTGTAAGTTCAAAAGACTCTGCTCATGAACTAAACGGAGGTATAGGTGTTAAGGTTCCTATTGGAAAATTTGATGAGAAAGGTATTACCGGAACCAATCCCAGTTTTCAGTTGGGTACTGGAAGCTGGGATTATCAGATGGTTTTGAATTACCGCTATCAAAAAAATAAAGTTGCTGTTCTTTTCAATACCGATTATACCATCAAGACTGAAAACAAAAAACATTATCAGTTCGGAAATCAATGGAATTACTCGGCAACCGGCTTTTACCGTATATGGCAGAATGAGAATAGCGTAATTTCCGGGAAACTGGGATTACAGGGAGAAGTTTATGACTGGAATAAACAATTTAGAGAAGTAATGCCTCGTACTGCGGGAAGCGCAATATATGGAAAGCTCGGTTTTGAAACATCTTACAAAAAATTCAGTTTGGGAAGTGAACTTATGCTTCCAACTTATACAAATCTAGCAAGTGGTGATATTGAAGCTAAATTTAGATTTAGTGTCTTTGTTAACTTTGGTTTGTAACCATTACAATACCAGATTCTCAAATATTGTGTAATCTGGTATTTTGTTTAACTTGTACAGAATCTTTATGATTTGATTTAAAAGTCTCAAAAAATGATAGAAATAGAAAGTTAAACAATTTTGATCCTAAATTAAAAATAAATTTTTCCTTTTATAATGCCCAAAAGTCGTTTCTCTTCCAGACGCAGTACTATGCGAATAACTGTTTCTGTTCTCAAACCTGTTAATGAACCAATTTGTTTTCTTGTATAGGGGATCAAGGTAACTTTATTATTGTTCTCGTTTTTTAAATATGAAAAATATGCTAAGACTGCAATTTCCGGATCTTTCTGTGAAATAGCTTTCATCATTAAATTGTAATAATTCGCAGATTTGCAGTAAGATTTAAATAGATTTTCTGCACATTCCTTGCACTCGTTTAAAAGCATCATCAGTCTGCTTAGTTTTAGTCTGATTATGGTACTGGGTTGTAATGCTTCCGAATTCACAGTATACAACTGTGTTGAAAAGAAATAAGATTCTCCAATACAATTACCGTCTTTTAAAAAACACAGTACAATTTCTTTGTTTAGGCTTAATCTGTTAAATAATTTTATAGATCCTGTAACTAACTGATAGTAGTAATAAGGTGTTTCTCCCTCCTTGAAAATAGAATCTCCGATTTGGAGATCTAGATATTCTGCTCCATACGATAACAATATTTTTTCATTTATAACCATACTTCTTATTTTCAGATGTTGTTTTTGCAAAGAAATTATTACTTTCAGATGAAGGTATCGATTTAAATGTCAACAGTTAGATGAGCAGGATCATAGTATAGAAAGTATACTTTATTTCATCGCTAATTGTAGAACAAAAAAGAACAGTGAATGGTTTTATCTGTACAAATTATAACATTATGAATGAAAAATAGATTAATATTTCTGGATTGAAAATGAACGGTTGAATTATGAGGTACTGATTAGCAGTAAAAAAAATTAAGTTTAATACTCTTGTAAAAATAGACTATCTTCCAACGACGGGTTTATTTACATTATTTGATTCAATATTTGTCAGAAATATTGAATTGATAGATACGACACAGAAGTTTCACCAAAATAATAAGCTGGGTAAAGGAATAAACTCTAGCGTATTCATCCGCTGTATGATGCGCAGACCCCTAAAATAGATCATTGACTATTAAATAGGTTAATCCTGTTCAGAATTAGGAAAAATTAGCGTCTAATCTGTTGTATCAATTAACTCCTATCTACTTTATGATTCTGTCAATTCTTGAAAGCAGATTATCAATGTCAAAAGGTTTTGAAATAAAATCATCTGGCTTACACAGATTGCTCAATTCACTTAGTTTAGCATGAGCGCTCATTATGATAATGGGAACTCCATCGTTATCCTGATTGCTTCTTATCTCCTGGCAGAGTTCTATACCTGATCCATCTGGCAGCATAACATCAAATAGGTAGAGATCAGGTGTGATGTCCGTATCTCGTGATTTAAATTCCTCGACATTTCCGAAGGTTTTTACCGAATAATTCTCAGATGATAAAAAAACCTCCAGCACTTCCCTAATAGCCTGATCATCTTCGACTAAAAATATTTCTCTCATGGTTTTAGATAAGCAAAATCAGAACCACAACGAGTTCAGATTCCGTTGATTGATATTGTTTTGAAAAAGGAGATTATATAATTAGTTGTATTTTTCAATAGGAAGAGTAAACCAAAATTCACAACCTTGACCAATCTCACTGTCAACTCCAATTTTCCCACCATGATTTTTTATAATATTGGCACTAATAAATAAACCTAAGCCAAGACCTGTAAATTTTTGACCCTGATAATTGGTGCGGTAATAACGCTCAAAAAGATGGGTCAGTTTCTCTTTAGGAATTCCCGGCCCGTAATCTATCACGCTTATTTTTATTTCCTCATCATTAATTTTTTTAGCCTTTATAACAATTTTTGCCGAGTCAGGGGCATATTTGATAGCATTGTTTATGAAGTTCACCATCACTTGTCCGATCTGTTGATTGTCCGCAGTTACAACCTGATTTGTATCACCTTCCAAAATAATTTCATGACTTGAACTATCAACCAGACCTGAGCAACAATCATCAAACAATTCTGATATTGAAAAAGAGTTTTTTTCCAGTTTCAAATGTCCCTGTTCAATTCTGCTGGTGTCAAGCAGGTCAGATATCAGATGCGATAATTTTTCTAAACTTTTGTGGGACTGATCCAGTAACCTTCCTCTGGTTTCTCCGGAAAGCTTTTCGTGCGATCGCTGCAGTAATTGAATGGTAGCTTTTAAAGCAGTAACAGGTGTTTTCAATTCATGGCTTGCAATACTAATAAAATCGTCTTTCCCCTGTGTGATCATCCTTCTTGTCGTAACATCCATAAATGTCCCTATACCTCCTGAAATATTTCCCTCCATGTCAAATATCGGTGCAGCATTAATTGATATATAAAATCTTTCCCTGTCGGGTGGCTGCACACAAATTTCGTAATCGAAAACAGGTTTTCCCGTAGCAAACATTATAGACATGGGATGTTCCTCTGAAGGAAGAGGAGAACCGTCAAGTCTTAGGTTCTGCCATTGCGGATCATCATATTTTCTGTCTTTAATTGTACTTTCACTAAGACCTAATATCTGTTGTGCCATCGGATTGGCATATACCAGCTGACCGGTTGCATCTGTCACACCCACACCTTCAGCCATGGTTTCAAGAATCCCATGCAAGCGTTGTTCACTGTTTCTAATAGTCTCTTCCAAAGCAATTTTTTCTGCTATAGTTTGCTCTTTCTCCTGTATTGCCAGCACTTGTGGCGTTACTTCCACTGCCATATCAATAACACCTGTAACTTTACCATTTTCTATGTACGGAGTATAGGTAAAATTAAAAAAACCGCTATCTGACTTTCCTCCCCGGTTAATTGTCACAGGATGAGAATAATCCAAACGGGTTACACCTTTCAGATAAGATTCCACCAGCATATTGGCTGCGTGCTGTCCCTTGAGTTCAGGAAGTTCATCAAAGAGTGGTTTTCCAACTATTGATGCATCCTTGCCTATAAGTTTGAGCATAGAAATATTTATCATCGTAACAACAAAATCATCACCCTTTACAAGCATCATTGCAACGGGAGCCTGAGCAATCAAATTCCTAAAACTTGTTTCACTGTCAGAAAGTTTTTCATTCAGTTTGAGAATAGTATTATTTAGTGTAAGCAGTTCATTATGTCTTTGTTCCAAAAACTTATTAAAGTTATCCGAAGTTATTAGATCATCTTTAATTTCCTGATTGTCAAATAGCAAATCAGTGTTTTCTTTCCGGAGCTGATTATTCAATAAATGAATTTGTTCATTTGCCAATTCCAATTGATCATTAGTTGCCATGTATTCTTCATTCAGTGCACCCAGCTCTTCATTACTGCTTTGTATTTCCTCATTGAGAACAGTGAGTTCTTCTGTATACTCCTGCAATTTAATTTCCCTGTCTTCAAGTTCTGTTCTTGTTTTTACTTTTTCAGTGACATCTATCAGAGTTGCAATTACTGAATCAACCTGAAGCTTATCATTGATCAATGGTTGTAAGGTGATGTCAATATATCTTCTTTCCGGCTGATCAGTTAAGTACGAATCGTAAACTATTTCTCTGACAGATACCTTCTGCCCTGACGAATAAACCAGATTCAGCTGATCAGAAAAAGCCTGACCTTTGAGCAATGGGAAAGCTTCAAGAAGAGGTTTTCCAAGAAGTGCCTTTTCAGAATAACCCCAAATGGACAGCATTTGAGGGTTGGCAGTTTCAACAATCATCTCCCGGCCTTTCAGTAATGCAAGACCTACCGGTGTTGTTCGTACGAGTTCCTGCATCCTGTTTTCAGTATATTCAAGCTTACGTAGTGTTTCTTCCAGTAAAATGTTTGTCTCATTGAGTTCTTCATTTGTTGAATGATACTCTTCATTTGCGGCAGCAAGCTCTTCGTTGACCTGCTGCTCACGCTCCTCTTTTTCACGTACAATCTGCCAGGCTTTCACCCTGTCGGTAACATCTGCAGTAGTGTGGAGAATACAGTAAACCTCACCTTGATCATTCATTATAGGTTTGTAAACAAAATCAAAATAAGATGTAACCATCTTGCCATTGATTTCGAGTGTTGCAGGCATATCCCTGGCTTGATACATTTCTCCATTATCCCATACATTTTTTAAAAGTTGCGGAAAAGGCTGCCCCTGAAGCTCCGGCAAAGCTTCTGCAATCGGCTTTCTGAGAACGGACTGATCTTTACCCCAAATACTAAGCATTGCGTCATTTGCCAGCTGTATAGTGATATCCGATCCTGTATAAATAGCTGTTGCATCACCAGATTGTTTCAGGATTTCAAGAAGTGCTTCGGTCCCCAAAGCAGTAAAAAAATTAGTCATAAATAATAAAGGAAAAAATTTAAGTAAAGATTACAGACATGAATTTAGTTACTTTAGCCCAATAAATCTGCACAAATTTATAAAATATGGATACTAAAGTGAACTTTTAATATCATTTTATTCAGTACTAAATATAATCAATTATATTTATCGATTAATCTTCAAAAGAATATATGAAAGTCTTTCATCATATGCAATCATGTTATTTACGATGATTGTCCCGAAAATATTTTATATGTTTCATACACTGTATTATAAGCACGAACTTTCCTTATTAATAGCAATACAGCAGGAATAGAAGGTTAGATCAAATTAAATAAAGAAAATTCTCACAGGATAAAATAAGAAATTCAAATGCCATTGTAATGAGATCTTATGGATTACTGGTATCTCCTATATACATTCCTATTTCACTTACTTGTTGGAAAAAGTATTCAGGGGACGTAAAGATATTAGTAGTAAAAGAACTTTACAGGATGATCAAATTGTAAAATTAGCTATAAAAACTTACCATGTTATCATAATATAAGCCTTACTCTGCCAAGTTCATCGACTCTGTAACTGAATTTTTCTCCGGGACTGCTTATAAACATAAAATTTTTGGGAATCTTCCATTGATTACTTAGGTCTTCCACAAGTTCAGGAGTAAAATCTCCGACTAAAGTAATATATTCCATATCAACTTCAGGATAAGCTCTGTCCAGGGTGTCAAAATCAGCAAGAAATTTTTCGTCAGGTTTCTGTGCATCATGCAGTACGGTAACGATCTTCATCTTATTGGTTACTTCATTTTCATGAAGATACATCATTACCTTAATGAGAGTGGCAATATCGTCTCCCTTTGAAAAGAAAACAAAGTCTTGTGCATAAAGCTTTTTCAAGCTGCGATATAAGGTCCTTTGTCTTGTAAGCGTATACCTTTTGTAGTTTTTTGAGAGTGATTCTAAGATATTTACAATAAAATGCATAATATCTTTTCGCAGCAACATTGCTAAGATGATTAGCACAGATGGTATAAAATACTGCAAAAAAGTTATCAGATATTTAGGTTTACTCATCACATTGCCATATAAAGCAATTAAAATTGCAGCCAGGGCGATCAATACAGCGTCGGGTCTTGCATATTCAGGTCTCGGCAAACGTGATCTTCTCAGTTTGAGAAGGATATTTCCTAAAGCAAATGATGCCATGATCGTTAAAAAACACAGTGCATATACAGCTGCCAGAGGTGCCAATTGTCCTCTGGTCACCAACAATACCGAGAAACACAAGAGAAAGAAAAGAATTAAAATTCTATAAGTACTCCCCCTTTTATTCTCCTTCAGAAAATAATTGGGTAAAATGCGGTCCAGCGTCATTCTTTTAATCAGACCGTTCACCCCCACAAAGGATATTAAAACCGCTCCACTAAGCACTGATACTGCATTGATCGATATAATGGTGGCAAGCCATTTGGCGCCGGTTAATGTTCCTATGTAGCTTAAAAAAGAATTTTGATGAGATTCTACTGCAGATATAGGAATAATGCAGATGACAAGGAAAGCAATCAGTGGATTAAGTACAGATACTGCAATCCACATATTTCGAAGTGTTTTTGCAAAAACCCCTCTCTCCTGCTCTTCAACAAAATTTGAAGAACTCTCAAAGCCTGAGATCCCAAGCATGGCTGCCGAAAATCCAAAGAAAATTGCCGTTAATATACTGCCGTTTCTTGCCGGAAGATGAAAATTGTCTATCAGTACAGAAAATCCATTCTGCCAGACAAAGAAAAAACATGATCCGATTAGCAATGTCATTGTTGCCAGATGAAATAAAAAAATAACCAAGGCAACCACAGCACTTTCCGATATACCTAAAATGGTGAGTCCTAAAAATATAAGCAGAAGTAAAAATGTTGCGATATTCACATTAAAATAAGGTGCTATATGGTGCAGATAGTGCATCGCTTCACTGGAAGATATTACGGCTGTAGCCATGTAAGACAATATAGTCAGACAAGCAGCTACGGAAGCATTGCTTTTTGAAGTTGTATTCAACAAGACATTATATGCTCCTCCATTCAGGGGCAGTGCGCCGACAACTTCTCCATAAATTTTTCTGAACAAAAAAAGTACAGCAGCCACCATTAAAAGAGCTATCCAGGCATATTGACCTGCCGCTACAATTGCCAGGGCAGAGACATACAGGCAGGATGAAGTAATATCATTTCCGCAGATTGGAGTAGCATATCATTCACTGAGTTTTTTCGTAGACATTATTTTAAATTTATTTGAAGATATAATATTAGATAAATTTATTTTAAAATCTGAGCAATTAAGGATTAAAATACTTTAATGATTTATAAATTTGCATGTAAGCTACTATAAAATATGATGAAAAATTACCCTAAGAAACCTATTGATAAAATTGTATATCCTGTTCAACGTTTTATTCAACAGGAAAAATCAGGAGGTCTGCTTCTGGGTATCAGTGTCATTATTGCACTCATCATTGCAAATTCACCTTTATCAACTGCTTATCATCACATTCTTGAGCAGACTTTTGGTTTCCGTTGGAATGACCGGAGTTTTTTTAATTTCAGTATTCATCATTGGATTAATGACGGACTGATGTCTGTTTTCTTTTTTGTAGTGGGTCTGGAGCTCAAACGCGAGATTATTGCAGGTGAACTTTCCAATCCACGAAAAGCAATGCTGCCAATTGTAGCGGCAGTCGGTGGAATGGTTATGCCTGCCCTGATCTATTTGCTTCTCAATCCTGCCGGTGAAATGCACAAAGGATGGGGAATACCCATGGCTACCGATATTGCTTTTGCATTGGGCGTACTCTTTTTGTTGGGAAGGAAAATTCCACTTTCTCTGAAGGTTTTTTTAACAGCACTAGCCATTGTAGATGATTTGGGAGCTGTTTTGGTCATTGCATTTTTCTACACAGCAGATATACAAATGGCCTATCTGCTGATTGGTCTTTTTATTCTGGCGGTCATGTACCTAGGAAATAAATTGGGCGTAAGGTCAATATTTTTCTTTGCTCTCCTTGGTATTTGTGGTGTATGGACTTGCTTTGTCATATCCGGTGTACATGCAACGATTGCTGCAGTATTGGCTGCATTTACCATTCCTGCAGATGTAAAGATAAAGGAAACGGTTTTCATATCCAAAATCACCAATTATCTGGAAACATTTAAAAATATAGATCCTACAGAAGACAAGCCCACGCTCACCAATGACCAACTACATGTGCTGGAACAGATAAACGAGGCAACCATAGCAGCAACTCCACCTTTGCAAAGACTGGAACATTCAATGCATCCCATCGTCACTTTTGTTATAATTCCTATTTTCGCAATTGCCAATGCAGGCGTATCATTGGATATTGATATCAACAGTTTGTTTGATACTAATGTCGCTTTGGGAGTGGCTTTAGGTTTATTGGCAGGTAAAGTTCTTGGCGTAGTAGGATTTACTGCGGTATTCATTAAACTTAAAATTGCTAAAGTTCCGGAAGGAATGACCATTAAAAATCTTTTTGGGCTGGGTTTTCTGGCCTCCATTGGGTTTACAATGTCTCTGTTTGTAACTTCGCTGGCCTTTACACACGAAGAATACCAGACTCAGGCCAAGATAGGAATCTTTGCAGCATCAATTCTTGGTGGAATTATCGGGTATATCATTCTTAATAAGAATTCTGAATCAACACAAAACGATGAATAATATTTTTAATTTTATCAATCTTCATAACGGTGAAGAAAAGAAGGACAAAGTATTGGAGAATGTAACTTCCAATATTTCATTCCGTGGTTCCAATCTCTGGATTCTGGCGTGTGCCATCATTATTGCATCCATTGGTCTTAATGTCAATTCTACTGCCGTAATTATTGGGGCGATGCTTATTTCCCCTTTAATGGGTCCCATCGTAGGAGCCGGTTTTGCATTGGGGACGTACAACTTTCCTTTACTGAAAAAGTCTTTTAAAAATCTTTTGATTGCCACCGTAGTCAGTCTTATGGTTTCTGCTTTTTACTTTTACATCAGCCCGTTCAAAGATGTACAGTCTGAGCTTTTGGCAAGAACAGCACCAAATATTTATGATGTTCTTATTGCTTTCTTTGGTGGATTGGTTGGAGTCATTGCAATAACAAGGGTGGAAAAAGGAAATCCAATCCCCGGTGTAGCCATTGCTACTGCATTGATGCCACCTTTATGTACTGCAGGATTTGGAATCGCAACTTTTAATTTTTCTTTTTTTTTAGGTGCTTTTTATCTTTACACGATCAACTGTTTTTTTATCTGTATTGCCACTTTCCTGGTTATCAAATATCTGAGATATCCATCCTCAATCGTTGACAGTAAATACGAAAAAAGAATTAAATATGGAATATCATTTTTGATTCTTGTGATGATTGTGCCGAGTTCTTATTTGGCATACAATCTTTTTAATGAAAAAAAGTTTACCAAAACAGCAGACGCATTTATACAGAAAGAATTTGATAATAACGGTTATACGCTGATTTATAAAAAAATCAACTATAATACGACTCCTAAAACAATAGACGTCGCTTTCCTTAATAAAAAATTTACGCAGGCTGAAATTGATTCATATAATAAGATGCTCGCAGACAATGGACTGCCCGATACGAAGTTTACTATCAGACAAAATACCTCTGATCTGAAGTCAGAAATATTAAGCGAGATCAGTAAAAATAATACCAACTTATCTGAAAAAGATATAGCAATATCTAAATTACGGCAGGAACTGGACACTTATAAATTATCAGATAGTACTTTAGTGAAAGAACTTCAGATTCTATATCCTACGATGTCTGATTTATCATACGGCAAGGTTGAAAGGTATCCTCTTACAGATAGTGCTAAACTTCAATTTGTGGTTATTTATTCAGGTGAAAAAGTCGATCAGACTCAGCTTAAAAACTGGCTGCAAAAAAGGTTAAACGAGAAGAACGTAGAGATTTTAAATAATTCAGAAAAATAATTTTTTAATAATTGAAGTTGGCCATTTTTACGAAGAGTTCTACTTGAAATTTAGCAATCAAATAATATTCTTAAGAAACTCAAAAAAATTCCGTAATCGATGATAGATAAGTACAAATTATCTTTTCTGCTCAATATCAACCTTAATGACTTTCTACAGATGGTTAAAAGTTAGAAACATAGTTAATTCGTTTTAATATCTTTGCCTGTAAGTATATTATTAACGGCTTCATTTTATTCAAAATGAATTTTCACAACAAAAAAAAATTCGTCAGTTTTCTTAAGTTTAAAAGAGATTTCCAGCAATACGGGCTTAAAAAAGCCCGCAGCTATGAAATTGTTATCCATTGGCTAAAGAATCATCTGAGCAGAAATCAGTTTTTGGTTTTTTCAGGTATTCTGGTAGGATGCACTGCAGGATTGGCAGGTGTGATATTAAAAACATTTGTTCACAATATCCATTATTTTATAACGTATAATGTACACTTTGAATATCAGATTATTTTCTATATTCTTTTTCCATTTCTCGGGATTGTATTAACGGGAACAATAGTAATTGCAATATTTAAAGGACAGGACAGAAAGGGAATCGGAGCGATTTTATATGAAATCGCGCAAAACTCGAGTATAGTATCAAATGTTAAAATGTATTCACAAATCATACAAAGTGCCGTTACCGTGGGTCTTGGAGGTTCTGCCGGAATCGAAAGCCCTATAGCAGTTACCGGTGCTGCAATCGGTTCCAACTATGCGCGTACCTACAGATTAAGTTACAAAGAAAGAACTCTCCTTCTTGCTGCAGGTGCGACAGCCGGGATCGCATCTGCATTTAATGCACCGATTGCCGGTATTATGTTCGCTTTTGAAATATTACTGACCGGTGTCGTCTTTACAGATTTTATTCCACTGGTAGTTGCTGCGGTCTGCGGAAGCCTGCTATCGAGAATATTACTTCAGGAAGATATTTTATTCAGGTTCTATACACGCGAACCCTTTAATTATTATAATGTTCCGTACTATTTAATTCTTGGAATACTGACAGGATTGTACGCAAGATATTTTGTAGTTGTATCTCAGAGAGTGGAAAGTTTTATTCATAGCCTGAAACTTTCACGACTTAAAAAAGCAATGTTTGGAGGCGCTGTCCTTTCATTATTGTGCGTACTTTTTCCGCCTTTATTTGGTGAAGGTTATGAAACAGTAAAAGATTTCACCAACGGAAATGTAAACTCTGTGATCCACAACAGTTTTTTCAGGTATTTTGAAATAAAAGCATGGACTGTTATTGTATTTTTAATTTTAGTTTGCCTGTTAAAAGCCTTTGCAACTTCATTCACTATTTTCAGCGGTGGAAATGGTGGGAACTTTGCTCCGTCCCTTTTTGCAGGCGGATCTGTTGGATTTTTATTTGCTGTGATCTGTCAAAACATGGGATTTTCTGACGTTCCTGTCACCAATCTTATCTTAGTTGGTATGGCAGGTGCTATGAGCGGTGTACTTTATGCTCCTCTTACTGCTATCTTCCTTATTGCAGAATCAAGTTTCGGATATGATCTCTTTATCCCTTTAATGATTGTAGCAGTTATTTCCTATCTTATTGCAAAATGGTTTGCGCCAATTTCACCTGAACTGAAAAATCTCGCAGACCAGGGTAAAATATTTACTCACAAACACGACAACAATCTTTTGTCTTCTCTGCGAACCAGGGATTTTATCGATTTCAATTCTCAGATTATCCATGAAAATTCATCTGTACAGGAATTGTATGACCTGATTAGCAATGGACGAAAAAACAATTTTGCAGTTGTAAATGACAGAAATGAGCTTAAAGGTGTACTTACACTGGATGATATTCGTCCTTATCTATTCAATGATTCCGAAAAACTTAATATTTCCAGGATGCTTCAAATTCCTGCAGCAATCGTGAAATCAAACGATAAGCCAGCCTCAATTATTCAGACTTTTGACGATACAGATACGTGGCATCTTCCTGTCGTAGATAGTGAAGATAAATTCGTCGGATTTATTTCAAAATCAGCAATACTTACCAGTTACCGACAGCTTTTAAAAGATTATTCGTGATGGAATATAGGCTGTATGCCGATACTCAATAAAACTGAGATGTTTAGATAAACTCAGCAGATGAACTGATTTATTTACATTTTCGGACAAGATTTTTTACTCACAATCTCTTTTTACATATAAGTCACCTATTTCGGCTGATCCCGAAGTATAATATTGACGGCAACCTGGATACTTGAATTATGTCTGATAAATAATAATGCTGAAAAGCAGAGTAAAAATGAGTTCAGACTACTTTTCTTAACACAAAGTTTGATTGAATATGTATCTTAGTTGAATGTAGGCTATGAAAAACTCTGCCAGCGCCTGATCACGAAATATCATACAGTACTAATATCCAAAAGAAACGTTCATATTTGTATTTTAGCATCAAAATAATGTGGCTACCCAAAATTATTGAATTGTAACTTTTCTTATTTTTGCAAATCTTAATTTTAAATCTATTTTAATTATGGTAATATGTGAGGATTTATTGTTTTCTCATGGTGCTGTAACATATTCTTATGATTCAGGTGAATATATTTTCCGGGAAGGCACAATATCAAAATTTTACTTTCAAATACAGGAAGGGATAGTAAAAATTAATAATTTTCATGAAAATGGTAAAGAGTTCATTCATGGATTTCCTTTCAAGGGTCATTGTTTTGGAGAAAGTTATTTGTTTACGGAAACACCATATGGAATAAATGCTATTACTGTCAGTAAATGTGATTTAATTAAAATTGAAAAGCAAAAGTTTTTAAAACTGTTATTAGAAAACCCGGAACTTTTTCTTAAGATAAGCAATTATACCGCTGAACGTCTTCATTTCAGATACTTGGTATCTTCATTTTTATCGGATAATAATCCATTTATCAGAATCACTAAATTATTAGACCATATTAAAAAATATTTTGGTTATTCGGAGAAATACAGTTTCATCGTTCCATATACCAGAAACCAGCTTGCATCGTTAACAGGATTAAGAGTTGAGACTGTTATACGAACCATAAAAAAAATGGAGCAGGATTGTAGACTTGAAATAAAAGATAACAAAATTTATTATCAACTCATATTGGGGCTTCACCTTTTTTTAATTTAATAATTTCAGTTGTGAGATCTATTAGAGTTTTATTATTCCAGCTTTAAATTCCATTTCACAACTTGGGAATGTTTTAAATTGACATAGATCATTTTATAAAAACAATTAATTTGTCATTTTAATTTTTCAATATCTCCTAACGCACTGTAAAAGCGATTATATTAAAATATATTTGATCGGATCCAATAAGTTTTTTATTTTCCTTTTATCTTTACAAAAAATTATTCAAAGCAGCATGAAAAAATTAAAAATTCTGATCTGTGATGATGATCAGGATAATTTAGACGTTTTACAAATTCTTTTGGAAATGGAAGGATATATCGTCGTTAAAGAAGATCAAAGTTCAAAATTGATTAGTACTATTAACAGTGAGCAGCCAGACCTTCTTTTGTTGGATATCTGGATGCCTGAAATATGTGGTGACGAAATTATCAAAATAATAAGGTCAGATTCCAGTATAAATGGCTTGCCAATTATTGCGTTTTCCGCAAGTCTTGATATAGAAAAGATTTCCAAAAAGGCAGGTGCTAATCAATATATAAGTAAACCTTACGATATTAATGAGATCACCAGACTTATCATTAACGTACTTGGCAATAAACTTTAAAATAATTATTCAACGATTTTTATAAGAGATGTAATTGATGATTTGGCAATTCTTGTAACCATTAAATATGCGATTCAGGTATTTGATACTTTTTTGGAAAAAGGAATATTTTAAAAGTTCCTTTAAAATAAGTTTACTTAGTGATCAGTAAAGTAAAAAATTTATTTTGAGAAAGCCGCTTCGACTATTTTTGACCACATTACCCTTTCTAAACATTTCACACATCTAAAAATTCAATCGATAAAGCTCCTGACTTTACAAAACTGATTTTAAATTTTCTATCATTTGAAGTTAAATATTCTCTTACAGATCTTAATAAAATTTTTATAATCCAATTTGTAAAAGTCTTATCAGAAACGCAAATAGGGGTATCGTTTTTCCAAATATTGACAAAGGTCTGCTCTAATATTTCACAGGAATAGCTTTTTGAAAGTCCTGCTCCCACCAAAAGTCCATACAATAGAGGACTATAAGAATCATAAATGTAATTAAAGTTATTTCTTTGACAGTTTTTTATCAGCAAAAACAGTTCCTGATCTGAGTATTTTATTTGCTTATGAGCCATAGTTATTCGGAGGAAAATTAAATATTATAACAGTCTCCAAATCATCTATAACACATCATTTACACTGCCGTTAAAATGCCTATCAAAAGCTGTGCTATATATTTGCGATGTGATACAAATTTACCAAACCGGAGGACGAAATCGAAGAGGAAAAAGAAAAGTTTGTAGCGATTATAGCAAGGATATTAATGGCAGCTAATATACTGTCAAATTGAAGGCGGTTTCACTCATTTGGCACAAGTCACAGAAAACCTTTTGATGATGAGAGTGGAATTGGTAAAAGAATGACAGGAATGTTTCTGGATATAACTGAGAAAAATAGTATGTTTAGCACAATGATGATTTTCTCAATCAATAAAACCATGACTTTAAAATTCATTTTGGCTTATTTGACAAATAAATGGAATACTTTTTGTTTTTTAATCCCAAACACTAAAATTTATATTAACTCAAATGACCACCTTTTAGATATAAGAGATGGTCATTTTTCTTTTAATGTGTAGTTGATTTGTTAATCCTAAGTCTCAAAAAATGATTGAAATTCTTGACGATGTTACCAGCGAAGAAATTACGGAAACTTTAAAAAAGATGTTTTCTTAATTGAACAAATCTCAAAACGATGATAATCTTGGCTTGAGATCAGAAAATACTTTGTCATTTTAATTTTTCACAACTTTATATTTTATGCACTATTGAAGAAAATTTTAAATTTTAATATATGAAGTATTGTTATTTAAAGTTTGTATTAATAATATATTGTTTTACAATATTGAGTTGCGATAAAAAAATGGCAACTGTTAGAGATTTTGATGATTATGAATTTAATACATCAACTTCAGGTGAGGGTATGTTTAATATCGGACATAGTTTTACTATAAACCAAAAAGATTACATTAATGATCAATACAATTTTGTTTATTACAGTAAAGATTTAGAGGAGAGAAAATTTCTTATCCCGGGAAGTTTACAAAATGACAGTTTTCCTATTTATTGGAGGGAAGTACATTTACCTTTCAAAATTATAAAAAAAATCAAGGGAGATACATTATTGCTTATAAAAAATAAGAAAAAATTTATTTTTAACAAAATTAAAAATTCTGATTTTTAAGAAATGAAATTACTACAACTTAAACTTTTCTTATTATCTCAAAAAACGATGTTTACTTTTTAAAATATCGAAACTGAACTTTTAAAAAAAATTAATTTTATTGTAGAAGTTTTTTAAAACCAGTTATAACTATTTGAACTTTCAGTAAAATAATTATTAAATACTTTTATCTAATTGCCGACCCAATTCTCAAAAAAAATTATGAAATATTTGTGCAAGGTAAGCTTGCACAAATAATGAGTTATGATATCAAAAATCTTCCAGATTTACCTGATAAATCACCGAACGTCCACCACCTGTTTTTCTAAAAGCATTAATATCTGCTAGATGTTGTAGATCTCTCGTTGCAGTTGCCTTTGACGTCTTATTAATGGATATATATTTCTTTGCTGTCATTCCCCTTTGAAGCCACCCATACCCTGCTCCAGCATTTTATTGATGGCTTTCAGTTCTCTTTCGTTCAGCATCTCTTTAAAGCGATTAAAGAAATTCACTTTTTTCATCGTGAATAAAACTACATTTTGAGAGTCAAGCAAAGCTTCGTTTAATATGCCTAAAAAATAATAAATCCAGTCCGTTATGTGAGAATTACGCTGGGCTTTTTTAAGCTCAGAATAATATCTGTTCTTATCTTTTTCAATTGCTTTTGATAAACTTATGAAAACAGGCATTTCCAACCTTTCAGCCAGCGATTTTTCAGCCAGGGCACGACCGATTCTTCCGTTACCGTCCTCAAACGGATGTAAAGTTTCAAAAGACAAATGCACGATAGCAGAAAAAATCATGGCCTCCCCCACTTTACCTAATTCTCTTGCAGAGAATTTTTGATACCAGTCGATAAACTGATGAATTAATTCTGGCAAATCTTTCGAAGGCGGTGCTTCATAGTGAACTGTAAAATCTCCAAAACGTCCGGATACGACCTGCATCGGTTCGCTGCCGCTTCTGAATAATCCGGAGTTAATATTCTTTTCATTCTCCAGTAAGATTTGATGCCAGTTTAAGAGAAGATCTTCAGTAAGTTTTTTCGAGTAAGAATTCTGAACTTCAATCATCAGCTTTGCAATGGCATCAGTTTTCCAGTTTTTACTTTTGATCTGGTAATCTTTGAGCTCCAGATTTACTTTTAATGAAGACATTACATCTTCCCGGCTAAAATATTCGCCTTCGATTTCCGAGGTTTTTAAAGCTTCAGACAACATGATTTCTGTAAAGATTTCCTGCTTCATTTCTTTGGAAAACCCCATTACAAAACCATTGGCAACGCCCAGTTGCAAAGTGAAATTTTCGATACCGGAAATGAGTTTATCCTTATCAAAACTGAAATCAGGAAAGTTTTTTTCTTGCCAAATATACATGATGAGCCGAATATTAAGTTTATTTAGCTCAATTATATTGAAAAATTGAGCCGATTAACAAATTTAATCGGCTCAAGAGATTCAAATTTAGTTAGAGTATGAAAATTAATCAGGAAGTTTGTGGTTATTATTTAAGAAAGTAAATATGGTATATCAGACTTATTAATCTAAAATAAAATCTCATGCAATATCATTATTATATGAAATAAAACTCTTCCACATTCAAAAACTAAGTATATTTGAAAGCTTTCAACAGTATAAAAATTACAAAATGAAATCTCTAAAAATATTGTCTCTCGTTGTATTGAATACTTCATTTTTCGCACAGACGAATTCAGAAAAATACGTTGTTGATGACGATGGAATTATAGTTGAGAAACCTGTCACAAGTAAGTCGTATGATGAAAATTACAACAGCAATAATATTATTTATACTATCGGGAAAAAATTCACGTATTCTTATTTTTACCAAAATGCAAAGGGAGAAAAATTTCTGATCAAAAAAGGTAAAGAAATTCTACAGCCGGATGGTTACAGTATTGCCGATTGGGATTTTGTGAATATTGACCAGCAGGACAACGAAACCGTAAAATATTTAATTTTAAAACCTAACTCTGGAAATCCTTTTGCAACTAATCTTCCGGATTATAATCAAACAGCTATAGGCTATGAATACCTGATGAATAATGGTAAATTTCTTACAATGGAAATGACAGGAGCTGTTGAGAATGAAAAAAATGTCTGGATTCACCCACCCAGAAGTAATTTTTTCGAAATTTTAGAATTAAATCCTTTTCCATACATCAAAGCACCTTATCAAGTTGGAACAAAATGGATCTGGAGTCTGGAAATTGGCGACCATTGGTCAGACAAAAGATGGTTGGAATGGAAAGGTGAAATCGAAAATCATTACATTTATGAGATTACAGGCAAGAAAAGTATTTCAATGAAGCTTGGAAATTTAGAATGTTATGTTGTTCATGCAAAAGCAAAAAGCAGAATTGGAGATACTGAGCTTATTTCTTATTTTAATCCAAAATTTGGTTTTGTAAAACTTGAATACACCAACATTGACAAAGCCAAAACCATTCTGGAACTGGAAAAAGTAGAATAATCCAAATTGTTCATCATAGATTCAAAATTAAATCTCATAGTTTTATTCTCGCCAATTTTAATTTTGAGCTTAAAACCTACCATAAAATATTTTCAAATATCAAAAAACAGAACTTCTGTATCAAAATGAGCAATGAGCAATAAAAATTTACTGAAACTGAGTTTTGCTTTAACACTGTTATTTCCTTTCAATAATTATAATTCTCAGGCCGTAAAAACTTCAGACACTAAGGAGTTTTTCTATAATATCAGCATTGGAGCTGTAATTGGGGGAATTGGTGCTTTAATTAATAAGAAGCCCGAGCAAAAATTTGATAAGGTGTTATTTAAAGGAGTATATCAGGGCGCTTTGGGTGGTTATGTGACTTTTGAAAGTAAGAGATTGATCAGAACCGCAGTTAATAATAATGATTACAAACTGTTATGGGCTGCAAAACTTGTAAATGCCGGCGGAGTCTCTATTAAAGAGAACGCCTCAATGAACAGAGATTTCTGGGAAAAATGGCATCTTAATATTGGATTTAACAGGATAGAATTTGATACGACAGATAAATTTAAGATTTATTACAAAATTATGCCTGTCGCATTGGTTTATACCATCGGCGTAGCTTCTCAGACAAAATTTGAATGGGGAAAATCTCTGAAAACAGGTGAGTTTATTTTTTCAAGCAATTCAGAGCAGTTTATAGCTACCAATTCCAGTGCTGTCGCGTTTCCTGCAAACATTGTCTTACACGACCCCTACAAAAATGAATTTGCAATAGTCGCTCATGAGATTACTCATATTTTTCAGCAAAATGACTTCTCACAGTTAGATACTTTTTTCACAAAACCTATAAATTTTGTTAATTCAAAAAGCGAAACGATGAGTAAAATAAACAAGTACATTTACTATGATTTCAGACATTTACCTTACTTGCTTCTTTACTCATTGGAGAATCGAAATACACATTTCTATTATGACAATCGGTTTGAAAGAGAAGCTGGTTACTTTTCAAATACCTTCGGAGAATGGGTCTTAAAGTGAAATAATTTTTGAAATAAATAAAAACAGTATAAGCATACATTAATTTATATATTTCAATAAATTTTATAATTTGTAGATTTAGAATTAGTGATACGGAGACATTATCCAAAGTGAATCAGAAACTTTGAGTTGGACGGAAACATTATCCCGTTTTTACGATATATAATTTAAACTTGTCTTCCAGTTGATTATAAAGTCTCAGGAACTGTTTGAAATTTTATAAATAACTGTATGATTTTTCTTCCTCGGCTCGTAAAATTTCTCAACGTTGTCTGTCATATCTGCTGCGATGTATTCTTACAAAGGTTGTTTTGGCATAATTCCTAAGGCATCCATGCCTATTAAAGCAGTCACCCTATGCCTGGAGTATTGTCGCACGAAAAAAGAAATTTTTTAAAAGACTTTATGCGCAGGCAAGAAAGATCAAAAAACCGATTCCTCAAACATCTCACTAGAATGAAGATTTCTTAAATAAGATTTGTAAAATGTTATCGGTAAATTCAATTTTATAGTACTGTAGACAATTTGGTTCTAATGTTAAATTTGATGTCATAAATCGGATAATTTCCGATTTAAGGGATTAAAAATTACATGTAACTGTTAAGAAATGGAAAAACAGAGTAAAAGGACATGATTGGTTTGACTTGGAATTTTACATCAGGAGGGAGTTCCTCTGGATTTGAATCATCTTCTTTAAAAGCTCAGAATACCGGCAACTGGTTTGAAGAAGAAATATCAAAGAATCAGCTCATAAATCTACTCATCCAAAAAATGAGATCGTAGATTTTACAAAAGTAGAAAAAGATGCAGTAAAGTTTATTCCGGATGCTTCCGTACTAGGTATCTGTAGTGCTGATTTTTTTAGAGCTTCAATTGAAAAAATGAAGGTGGAAGAATAAAAGAACTTTTTATAACATATTTGAAAAAAATAATGATTTCGATTTAACTGCGTCCTTACTGAGAACACAATTTTAGGATATACATAAATATTAAATTGTCAACCCCATTAGGCAACAATTGGATTTTAAAGTTCAAAGATTATGAAAGTGCAGCTAATTGAAAATTGCATAAAAAGATTAATTATATAAACTTATAAAAAAAAATCAATTCCCATTATTAAAAATGGGAATTGGTTTATTAATCCTTGTTACCGAATTCAAATTCGATCTCTTTCTCATTTCCGAAACTATCCGTTATCCATATTTTAAATTTCTGTGACACCGTAGATGACGATGTGTAATACAGGCGAAACTCTTTCTGACTGAGCTCATACGAATCATTGGGTAGATAGGGTGCATCATCATAATACTTCAGTGTTCCGGATCCGTCAAACTGAAAGTACCTCAAGTAGTATGTGGTTTCAGTAAAATCGCCGGAAGGGTGTATTTTAAGTCTGATTTCCACTGTTTCATCCTTTGCTATATTTTTAGGAACAGGCATGACTGAAATATCAAATGGAAAGTTCTGCTTAATTTCTAATTCATCGTTGATACATGATGAAAGGATTATTTCTGTAAAAGTCAGAATGGGAATTATTAGGAAAACAGGTAAAAAGCGTTTCGCTTTGCAGATAAAATTCTTCATAATGTTTGATTATTCTATAAATTGATTCTTAGTCCGATTCCCACTGAAGGGGTAAACTGGTTTTGCGATGTATTCCAAAGTATTTTTGTTCTGCCCGAAGCAATTAGCGTGAAGCGATCTGAAAGGTAGAATTCTGCAGTAAGCCTTCCGGCTGCTCCATATACTAATGAAGATTCATTAATAATGACTGAGCCATCGAATAAGATTCTTTCATCTCTGTTGATTATCTCATACCCGGCAATTGCTGAGATGGTTGCATTAATCATCAGACTTTTCTTTCTGTTACCAATCATGTTCAAACTGTAACCTGCTTCTGCGGTAATAGTTTCCATGGGTATTTTGCAGGTACGGTATTGGATTTCCTCTCTGGAATAATCCAGTGAATAAAGCAGATAATTTCCTTTTTTGGAATGAACAATTAAACCGGCACTTATAAAATAATTATCTGAGTTTTCTGAAACTAATATTCCTGAATTGATTTCAACACCTTTCTGCTTGGGAAGTATTCGTTGTGCGCTGATCGCATGGTTTGTGATGAGCAATACTATAATTATGATAAACCTTTTCATTCTATTTAAATTTTAAATGAATATCCTCAACAAGTTTTGCACTGATAAGGTCAGCATTTTCAACATGTATTTTCTGATGCCTTCCACCCTCTTTTTCAAAGACTTCTATTTCCAGAATCTGATCTTCCAGTAATGTAAACTGATCTAGTAGATAAACTGCCTTTTCATCGGATTGATGATTAATCGTCTTAGTGATTAAATACTCACGAACCGGTGTCAATAATTTATCCTGAACAACTGTTCGTTTCAAATTCTTCTTGTCAACAATCTTAAAGCTGAAAAAATCGATATTGTATGGAATGTTGCTTTTATTCTTAAAATTGAACATAAAATAAAATTTTCCTTCATGAACATATAAAGATTCCAACAGAAAATGTATTCCGAAACTTTTGTTTCCGATATGCCTGATGGTTCTTTTGGGATTTTCGTGCAATGTTTTCATCAAAAGCTCTGTCAATGAAGCCGGTTCTCCTTTAAGGTCTTCTAATAACACTTCTGTTGAATATTCTTTTTCATGCTGTCTTTGCAGTTTAAGAAGATCATAATTTAAAGTGTCCGGATACGAACTGTAAAATACATCAAAGCTGTAAAATTTACCATCCTGCGTAATGACTGAGAAATTCGTTTCTTCTTCAAAATCTTTTATTCCTGCCTTAATTCGCAGAACATTTCCAACATCCTCTGCTTTGTTGGCAATAAGATTTTCGCTTCCCAAATCAACATACCGAATTGGTGAAGGGAATATTAAATGGGTTGTCTTGTTATAGGTGACTTCCATTTTATAAGGTTCCATTCTTGCTTCATTCAGTGAAGCAAATTGTGGCATTTCCTGAGCTCTGGTTGAGCTTGTAAAAAATATCAATAGAATCAATATGATCCATGGTGTATGTATAATCTTCATTATAATTATTTTGATGTTATTTTATTTGTTGAGACCAGAAAAACCTGATGGCCGGCTTTTACAGTAACTTTAGGAAGTCTGACCTTTTTTTGAAAATATCCTGATACTCCCTGAACAACACCTTTTGTCAAGTCTGCCGCAATCTGCTGTCCTGCGGATTGAGTCATCATGATATTGGTTCCTGAAGTCTGTCCCATATTTCCCAAAATTTCATTTGCTGCATTTTGTTCAGGAGAATAAGGAATATGAAGTCCTGACTGCCCGTCGTTATCATGCACATTGATCTCAACCTGCTGGATGTTGCCATTGTACTCAATGGTTGAAATTTTCAACATCAACCTTCCTCCCTGAAATTTTGCAGTTGCTTTGAGTACAGTGCCTGCCGGAATAAAGGTCTTTGCTACAAGCATCGGCTGTGAAAGCCTTAAGCTTACTATACTTTCTGCGGTAATGGTTTTTGTTTCATGGATCACCCCCTTAATACTGTTGGGATAGGAAAAATTATTTACCTGCTTACTGCTTTGCAGATCGTTGAAACTGTTTCGATGTAAAGTTGTTAGAAAAGCACTGTCACTGACTTCACGGTACAGACTGGATATGATGCTTTTTCTTACTGGCAAGGCAGCTGTCACTTGAAGTTTCTTATCTTCATCCTGATTTTCAAGAACTTTATTTTCTACTGATTTCTCTGAGCCGGAGTTCGTTGGAAGATACTTTGCAGCCATCTGATAAGATTTCTCCATCAGTTCAAGCTGATCATTAATGGTTGATCCAACAGGTGCCGAATCTTTTTGTGATGATTCATTCCTGAGTCTGCTAATTTCTCTTTTCAGCTCACGAACTTCCTGATCATCCCTGCTGTAAAAAGAGCCTAAAGTCTGCTGCGCATTTCGATAACTGTTGACGGCATTCTGATCACCTGATAATATTCCGCTTTGATTTAATTGAGATTGATCACCTGCATTTTGTGAATTTCCATTCGGCAAGGTCACAGGGTCTGTCCAGTAATCTGAAAGCGTCGATAAAGCATTTTTTTTCTCTTCATTCTTCTGCTCAAGCAATTGCTGTTCGTAAGCTTTCTGCTTATCGGACTGTAATTTATCTTCTGCTGCCTGTGGAATTGCTGAATTAAAACCGACATCTTCAATTATTATTTTTTCTTTTGGTTTAAAAATAAGATACAGGCATCCTGCACAGACAACAGCCATGAGAAAATAAATCAATGGTTTCTTCAGTTTTTCAAGCTGTTCTTTTCTGGTTTCATGAAGTTCATTGTTCGATGAAAATCCGGAACTTCCTTCAGTAACCCTAACCTGGGTTGTATTCTGATCTTTCATTTTGGTACTTTTTTATTGATGTCGATTCCTACAGGGATGTTGCTGATGTGACTGCCGATTGGAATTGCTTTGCTGTGAGCCGCATTACACCAGATCTGTATAAACGCAGCCATAATGACCAAAGTGTAAACTGCAAAAAAGATTTTTGTCAGTATTCGTTGACGTTTCTCGGGCAATGCTTTCCACTTCTGCTCTGCATTCAGAACCTGTTGATCGATTGTTTGTCTAAACTTTTTCATTGGTTTTGATTTTAACGTTCAACAGTTTCAATATCTTTGTTCTCGACAACATTAAATTTTTCAATAGTAAATCCCTGGGGATTGCTGTCCGACCTTACCGAGTTTACAAGTGAGCAGTTGGTGATCAGACTTCTGATGGTCAGATTACTGGATCTGATAATATACTGACGGGCAAAAGTTTGTACTTGATAAGGATAATTGTTGAAGTTTGCTACAACACTGTCGACTTCAATTCTTTGCTGGATATTTCCAGAAATAATTCGGTTGTAATAGCCTTTTTCAGATAGGTCTTTGTAGTAATTGAAGGCAGACTGGTCAGCCAGGTTGAAAGCTCTTTTGACGTTGCTCTCGATTGCATTTTTATCGGGAGCAATTGTAAAGAAGAGTTCGTGAAAACGCCTAACATGTTCTCTCGCTTCTACAGGACGGTTGATCGACATATCCTGAGAAAGCGCAACCATCAGAGATTTTCCATTGTCCAGTACATAGATCTTCTGTCGTTGTTCTTCTGCAAATTGATAAGATTTGAAGATCACCAGTCCAACCACTCCAAAGCATAACAAGGCAAAAACAAACGTAAATAACCGGATCTGTCTGAAACTGTTTTCTATATTTCTTAAAGTTTTAAATTCCATTGTTTTTGGGTTTAATTATTTTAATAATCTTCCTGAAATATTGCCCGTCGCTGAACCTGCGGCAGCGCCGGCAATGTTTCCTGATTTCTGTGCAGTCTGGTTGACATTGCGCGTAAAGTTGCCTGCACCTCCAGCCTGTATAACCCAGCCGGTAACCGTTGGAACTGTAAAGTATCCGATGATTCCGATAATCATAAAGATGATATAGACTGTGTTAGAAGTATCAGGAATGAAGTTAGGATCAGATAGCATCTCAATATCTCTTTCGATAATCAGTGACTGGATCTTGGCAAGGATTGCACTGAAAATGTCAGCGACAGGAAGCCAAAGGTAAACACTGATATATCGGGTGAGCCATTGCGTTAATGTGGATTGAAAACCATCCCATACCGAAATCGCAAATGCAATAGGCCCGAGAATCGAAAGGACTATAAGAAAAAAAGTTCTGATGGTATCAATTACCAAAGCGGCTGCCTGAAAGAGTATTTCCAGAAATTCCCTAAAGCCGTCCCTGATCTGTTTTTTTACCTCAAACATCTGCCTTTCCATATACATTCCTGACATGGTAACCAAATCTGATGGAGACCAACCCAACTCTTCAAGTTTTTTATCAAACTCCTCATCAGAAGCCAGATAGGACATCTCAGGATTTCGAAGCAGAGCCTCCCTTTCCAACAGATCTTTTTTCTGCTGCAACTCGTTTAGATCCAAAACCTGACCTTCCAGCATGGAATGACTGCCTTCAACAACAGGACTCAGCACTCCATTGATGCCTCCTAAAACCAATGTTGAAAAAAACATAATACAGATTCCGATCGCAAAAGGTCTCAGCATTGGAAAGAGGTCAATGGGTTCGGCTCTGCTTAAAGACTGCCAGACTTTAATGGCAACATAAAACAGTGCTCCCAGTCCGGCAACAGCTTTTGCAACATTGGCCATGTCTTCGCACAACGGCATCATTTCTTCGTATACCGCACGCAATACTTCGTGTAAATTAGTCTCTTCCATCCTACCAGTATTTTTGATTTGCAGTTCCGTACAGATTTAAAACCCTTTGGGTATTATTCTGCTTTTTAGCGCGCAGGTAGCTGACAGAAATATTCTTGTTCGTATAGTAGCGAACCAGATTATGATAGTCCTTCACTTCTTTGTAAACCCTGTCTATGACATCCATTCTCTCTTTGTCATTCAACGACAAGTTGGTAGAAGTAACAATCTGCTTTAACTCTTTAAGCAGTTCAGTACTTTCGTTAAGTAAAGTGGAATATCCATTGGCAATGGCTGTAAGTTCCTGCGTATTAAAGCTTGGGTCATTGAGCATCTTCCCGAAATTGTTGACGTACATATCAGACACATCACCCACTAAAAGTACCGTCTGCTGCACTTTGCGGGCATCCTTGACCAGGTTATTCACTGCCTTTAGCTTATCATAGTATTCCTTTCCCTGTTCATACACCTTCTTGACCTCATTAAAGTTCTTGACCACATTGGAAACTGTGTTTGAGGTCTGAACAATTTCATTGGCGGAGTTCAGAATTCCTGATGCGAGATTGGCAGGGTCGGTCACTACGAACTGTGCTTTTGCAAATGTTGCTATTGCGAGTCCCGCTATCATCAGAGTTTTAATGATTAAATTTTTCATTACTTTTAATTTTAATTGATTAATTTTCTTTGTTCGATTTGATTCTCTTTAAGGAGATCCTCTTGATGGCATGTTCGACATTGCCATCCAGTTCCGAAGCTAAGTTCATGACTTCCATTTTCTCAGTTTCTTCAGTTGTGTAAGCCAGATATTCTTCTGTAGACACTTCCGTAGCATACACAGCGGAATGAGTTCCTCCTAATCCAATCCATACTTCTTTGTAAAGTCTTTTTGAATCATTGTTCATATTGATCGAAAGTACCTGAGCTTTTTCTTTGTCAGTCAAACCGAGCATCGCCTGAATATCATCGAACTTGTTCATGTATTTCCGCTGATCCAGCAGGATTTTGCAGTCTGAATTGTTGATGATACTTTCTTTTACAATGGGTGATTGTATAATGTCGTCTACTTCCTGAGTAACTACGATGGCTTCGCCGAAGAATTTCCTTACTGTTTTGAAGAGATATTTAATATATTCCGCCATCCCTTCTTTAGCAATCGCTTTCCAAGCTTCTTCAATCAAAATGAGTTTTCTGATTCCTTTAAGCCTTCGCATCTTGTTGATGAAAACCTCCATTATGATAATGGTCACAATCGGAAATAGTATCTTATGATCTTTGATGGCATCGATCTCGAAAACAATAAACCTTTTGGAAAGAAGATCCAGCTGTCTATCTGAATTGAGCAGGTAATCATATTCTCCGCCTCTGTAATAAGGTTCGAGAACATTTAAAAAGTTGGCGATATCGAAATCTTTCTCACGTACTTTTTTCAGCTCCAATACTGCCTGATAATCATTCTTTACATAGTCATAAAAGCCATTGAAACAAGGATACTGTACAGCTCGTTTGATCTGCTCAATATATCCGCTGACGGCATTGGACAAGGCGACCTCTTCTGATCTTGTAGGTGGTTCGTCATCTCTTTTCCACAAGGTTAAAATCAATGTTTTTATACTTTCTCTTTTCTCAATGTCGAAAACGCCGTCATCTGTGTAGAATGGGTTAAAAGCGATAGGATTATCTTCAGTGTAGGTGAAATACACTCCGTCCTCCCCCTTTGTCTTTCCTTTGATCAGTTCACATAAACCCTGATAGGAGTTTCCGGTATCTACCAATAATACATGGGCTCCCTGCTCATAATACTGTCTGACCATGTGGTTGGTAAAAAAAGACTTTCCGCTCCCTGATGGTCCGAGAATAAACTTATTACGATTCGTAATAATGCCCTGTTTCATCGGAAGATCAGAAATATCCAGGTGAATCGGTTTACCTGTGAGTCTGTCAGCCATCTTGATTCCAAATGGTGAGGGTGAATTCTGATAATTGGTCTCTTCGGTGAAAAAACACAGTGCAGGTTCAATGAAGGTGTAAAAACTTTCCTCACTTGGAAAATCTCCTGCATTTCCGGGTATTCCTGACCAATACAATGTGGCAACGTCTGTGGTATTGTGGCGGGGTTTGCATTCCATTAAAGCCAAAGCACTTCCGGTATCGTTTTTCAGTTGTTTAAGTTCAGAGAGCTGATCTGACCATGACATGATATTGAAATGAGCACGGATGGATTGCAGGCCATATGAATGGGCTTCATTAAGGTATTTCTCAACCCATTCCTTATTAATCTGATTTGCCCGGCTGTATCTGGCCAGAGAATGCATATTTCTGGCTGACTTTTCAAATTTGCTGAGATTATCTTCACTGTTGTCAATAAAAAGATATTGATTGTAAATGTGATTGCAGTTGAGCAGCAGTCCAACAGGGGAAGCAAATGACAGCAGACAGTCACTTCGGTCTGTACTCAGTTTTTCATAGCGGCTGTAAGAAGACACCGTTCCTGGAAGATCATCCGTATCAGATAATGTGTGCATGCTGATCCGGTTATTCCCGATTCGCATTTCTTCTGCGCCAAGATGAATATCCTGAAGGGATGGATTGAGTTCTCTGGATAAAGTAAGGTACTGTTCCAAAAGTCCTGACTGACCTGCTGTTCCGGTAATCTCATCTTCCGTCATTCTTTCCAGTCTCACATAACCGCTGTCATTCATAATTCTTTCCAACTGATCAACCGCTTCCATGAATTTGGCGATAACTTCCTTATCCCTGATTTCTTTGGGAATGAGTTTTCCTTTGCAGAGCGATGAGAAATTGCTCTGCATTCTCATTCTTTCTTTACTTGTTTTGGTGATGAAGAGATAGCAGTAATGATTCAGAAAAGGTCTTTCATTGAAATGCCTTTCAAAGGATTTGGATAGAAAACTCTGATCTTCTTTTGATAAATCCGGATTGTAGTTTTCTTTGATGAACCAATCCTGCTTGTGTACGATGCTGTAATCAGGTAATGTTTTAACAGCCTTAAACCACGCAGAATGGATGGCTTCATATTCTGCTGAAGCAACGGTAAAAAGCTCCGGTAGTCTCACTTTGAAACAGACCGTAATATCAGCATCTTTTGAAATGATGCAGTTTTCTTCCACTGCTAACAGTGGGAATTTGCTTTCCAGTGTTGCTGCTTTGGATTGATTTCTCATGCTGCAGTTTTTTTAGAGTTGATTGTGATGAACCTGAAGATGGACTTTCGGCTGATGATGTATTGAGGATGTTTTTTCTTTGCACCCAGTTTCATCAAACCATGCTCTCCGTATTTTCTGTTCAATGAGAAAGTCAGCCAGATCAAAAGTCCTGCACTTGATCCGCCCAGAAAAAGGCAGAGGTAAGTATGGACTCCCGCCATGTACATGATCATTACGAATACCAATATTCCCAATAATCCGCCTGCGAAGATGAAGAGATACTGCGCTTTTAACCCTTTGAATTCAACAGTTCTTCCGATACCTTTGTTGATATGATATGTATTCATAAGCATATTTTTAAAGGAAGAATGAACGGAGGATGGTAGCGGCAACAATTAAGAAGATACATGCTCCGAACCAGCTGGCGGCTGTCTTGCTGGTGTCGGGATCTCCACTACTGAATTTGTTGTAAACCTTAACACCTCCAATCAGTCCGACGACAGCTCCAATGGCATAAATAAGTTGAGTTGCCGGCTCGAAATAAGAGGTAACCATCTGGGTGGCTTCATTAATTCCGGCGGTGCCGTTGCCTTGTGCGGATACCTGAAATGCAGTAACAAGAAATACGCTGCAGATCAGAATTTTAATCTTTTGTTTTTCCATGAGTGAAACATTTTAGTTCATGAAAACTGCGCTTTGCAGCTTTCGGAAACAAATGTATCGGGAGCATTTAAAGATGATCTTAAACTGGAATTATCTGATAGACATTGGCATTCTGTTGCTTAACAAAACTATCATAGAAAGATGTTCGCAAAATAAAATTTGATGTTGCAGCAATTAATAATAAGCATGAAAAACCCGGCGTATGCCGGGTAAAAACAGGTAACCTTCTAAACTCAATTATCTGGAGTAGATTAACGCATATAATTAGGAAATAATAAAAAGATGGAGACACCCTACAGGGATATCTGTTTTTTTTAACTGAGCTAAATAAATTCATTGATATCAAACTCTGTCAAATCTTTTTTAATGTCCTTTTCAGCGAAGCTGTTGTCCAAAAGTTCTGCTATTTTTGCAGAGACTCCTTCAAAAGAGCTCTCCAGCAGAGCAAATAATTCTGTGCCATGAATTTTTCCAAACAGATTGCTCGCCGCTTCTTTTTCAGTGGATTGCAGTGCATGAGATTTCAACAATCTTCCTGCATCGTTTAATTCTTCAAAAGTAACTCCCTGAGCTAAATTACCGTAATTAACAGTAAGTCCGTATTTTTTCCATTCCTCTTCCTCCTCTTCCAAATCAATCGGATCGGAAAAAACCTCATCCAGGTCCTCACTGGAAATTTGAACAGATCTATCTTCTTTTACATCTTGATCATTCAAACGTTCAGATGCTTTCTCCGGATATTCTTTTTCACCCTTTGAGGACTCAGATTGAGCCGTATTAATTACAGGTCGCCTGGGCTCACCCATAACCGATGGATCTTTTACTTTTTTAACTTGATTTGAACTGGCTGTGTTAAGTGTTTCTTTATTGGCTGCTTTCTCATAGATGAGCAGGATGATCACGATCAGCAGGCATATAATAATTAATGTTTCCATAATCAAAAAAGCGGTTTAAATTTATTATTGAAATCTTCAGTGATTGCGTTTTCAAACATGTCAAAATGATGTTCGAGAATATTGTCCAGATAAGCATACAATGGAATGTTATCGTCGCCAATTACCTGTACAATACGCGTGAGTCTTTCGTGATATTCCTGCCTGATGTAGATGCTCTTATCTCCCCGCTTAGCCATTGAATGAGTGGTTAGAAACCGGTCGCCATAGTTTTCGGCTGTTAGCTTCTTTGTTTTACCTCGTTCTTTAGGCACAGGTTTATTTTCTGTTGCTGCCTGTTTCATTAGCCTATCAGATTCAGATTCAGTGTGAATCTCCGGAAGCTCAAGCCCATCTTTCTTTACTCCGTCGACCATCATATCCATCATCATCTGTTCATCAATAACAGGTGCATCTTTTTTAGTTTTTTTTTCCATTTTACAATTGAATTATTTTTAAAAATTCTTTCACAAATAAATCCAATCGACAAATCTTCATCAGGCGTTCATCCGGTGGAAGTAAAGTGCAACGGAAAATATTTTTGCTGTCCATTTCACTTTCTTTCCGAAACCTAGTACTGTTTTTGATTCGGCTGTCCATAAGGCTCAAACCTAACTCCTTAATGAGTTTATCGTAGATCCCGTACAGCGGTGTATTTTCCCTGCCGTCCACCTGATTCCAGAAAAGATTGACCGTTTCAATAGAGGTCTCCCCTTTTTTCATCACGACATCCTGTAGTAACTGCGTAAAGATCAGTGTGCTCTCCATAACCAGCCGGTCTGCTGTAATAGGTGTGAAAATGTGATGCATACCTGCGAGTGCGTTCAGTATTCCTGAAGTATTGACGGTGCCGGGAAGATCGAAGAAAATAACATCCGGAAATACCGTAGAAGATTGAATAAAATCCTTCGCCGCTTCCACCACAGTATCTGCCTTGTGCTGAATAATGGGATAGGCTTTTTTATTGATTACTGTAAACTGTCTGTAAGCCTGCTTTTTTAAAATTTCATTTTCCATGACCATTGTCAGGTCACGTGATTTCATCTTTGACAAACTGTATTGTGGGAAATCTGCATCAAAGACTGCAACATTATATCCCATCCGATAATGTAACGTACTTGCCAGCAAAGTGGTGAATGTGCTTTTTCCTACACCACCTTTCTGAGAGGAAAATGAAATAAACAAAGTTTTCTTTTTTGTATCCATATCTAAAAATTTTAGTTCATAATAATTGCACGCTGCTGCACGTCCGTCAGACTGCAAGTCATTTGTTCAGTCCTGCATAATGGCTGACTGGTTTGCCGTCATCAGACCTTGATGGATGGTAAACCTGATCAACTGTTAGCCGCATAACGTTCAGAACTGCCATCATTAAGACGATCCTGCTTTGCGGAAAAGGCTCTGAAATGCTGCCTGCCCGGCAATGATGGAATGCAGAGGGCTAAACATACTTCCCTCTTTCTAATTTGACTTCCGGCATTCCGTGCAGTTAGCAGTCTTGAATTCATGCAATCATGCATTTCTGCATTCCTTATCTCTTTAACCATCTTCATCCGGCAGGCAAACATTCGGTTAAATAATCATTCATTAATGCCAGTCTGCCTGCCAACATTACGCTGCAAAGCAAAAAACTTGATGCATATCATCACTTACTATGGCAATTAATGGCACTACAGAGAACAGTTTGTCCTGAACGGAGTTAAGCTGACATCTCCTTTCAAGCGCTTACTTTGCTTCATGAGATCGGGTAAGCGTTCACTCTTCATTTTTATATGATTTTAAATTAAAAAAGATGTTTTTGAAAATGTGGAATCAATACACATTAATCATCTACAGATGAGTAAGGGTGTTCACCGGAACACGGCAAGTTGTGTTTTGAGTGCCTCATAACTGTTTTTTGTGCCTCAAAACAACTTGCCCTGCCGGGAGCTGAAAAACATTCTCCGAAGTCGAAGTTTTATGAATAAAATAATTGAATTACTATGACCAACCAAAATAATAAGAACAGAAATAAAGGTGGCAGAAAACCAAAGGTGAATCCAAGTACCCACCGCCATGTTTTTAGACTGACAGATGAGGAAAATGATCGTTTGATGATGCTTTATGAAGAGTCAGGACTTCCTAATAAAGCAAAATTCATAGTCCATGCACTGTTTTCGAAAGAAATTAAAACGGTGAAAATTGACAGGGGAGCAGTGGATTTTTACATGCGGCTGACCTCTCTTTATTCTCAGTTTCGTGCAGTAGGGGTTAATTATAACCAGGTGGTAAAGCTTTTACATACCTGGTTTTCGGATCGGAAAGCGGCTGCATTTTTATATAAACTGGAAAAACAAACGGCTGAGTTAGCCGTTTTGTGTAAGAAGATCATTGAGATTACGGAACAGTTTAACAGACATCATTTGAAAAAGGAAGAATGAAATGATTGCAAAAATTGGGAGAAGCAGCAATATGTATGGAGCGTTAGCCTACAATAATAAGAAGGTTGAAAGTGAGAAAGGAAAAATTTTAATGACTAATAAAATGATTGAAACGGCTGATGGAAGGTACACGGTATCTCAATTAGCACATTCATTTGAACCTTATCTGGCAGCAAACCGAAATACAGAAAAGTATACCGTACATATCTCATTGAATCCTGATCCAAAGGATAAAGTCAACGATGAAGATTTTGTACAGATTGCACAGGATTATATGAATAAGATGGGATACGGAGAACAGCCTTATGTTGTATTTAAACATTTGGATGTCGACCGTACGCACATTCACATTGTTTCAGTAGCTGTTGATGAGATGGGAAAAAAGATTTCAGATCGGTTTGAGAAAAGAAGATCAATGGAAATATGCAGGGAGTTGGAAAACAAATTTGAATTAGCACCTGCTAAAATGAAAAGAGATGAGAAATTTGAGTTAACATTTCGTCCTGTCGATTACACAACTGGTGATCTTAAAAAGCAGATCGCTTCTGTAATCCGTCAACTTCCGAAATACTACCAGTTTAGAAGTCTGGGCGAATACAATGCTTTACTTTCCCTCTTTAATATTACAACAGAAAAAGTTGATGGTGACTTACAAGGTACATTACAAAATGGCCTGCTCTATTTTCCACTGAATGAGAAAGGTGAAAAAGCAGGAAATCCCTTTAAGGCATCTTTGTTTGGAAAAGATGCCGGACTTTCTGCTTTGGAAAAACATTTTCTGAAATGTCGTGAATCTCTACTAGATGATGTGCTGAAATCTCATCTGAAGGAAGTTATAGCGAATATCATAAAATCAACATTAAATGAAAATGATTTTAAAAATAATTTAATCAGACAGGGAATAAATACTGTGATTAGAAGAAACAGTAATGGGATGATGTACGGAATTACTTTTATTGATCATAATTCAAAAACTGTCTGGAATGGTTCGGGTCTGGGGAAAGAATTTTCTTCCAATAGTTTAAATGAAAGATGGAAAAATGAAAATCTACCGGAAAATAAAAAATTACGCAAAGAGAAAAATGAAATCCTGAATACAGATAAACCCTCAAATGCACTGTCAGAAAAACCACATGAATTTTTCGGTTTTTTAGAAAAACATCAAAATGACAGTCAGTCCGAAGAGAGCTTTATGGAATCAGCAGGTGGATTATTTTCATTTAACAATGACAGTCTTCAGGAGGAGCTTGAATTTGAGCATCAGATGAGAAAGAGACGGAAAAAGAAACGCTGAGGTGCAAAATATCTTCTGTAATACTGACAGATACTGCCTTATAAAGACGGAAATTTCAAGTATGCCGGCTTCAATCTTATCGTGTCTTACATTCGCTCCTAAATAATTATACAATCTTATGGGAGAAGATGATACAAGAGGTCTGTCCAAAATAATGGGATTTATGAGAGCTATCAGTATTCTATTGGTTTTGATGCATCTCTACTGGTTTTGTCACGGCTTTTTTTTGGAAAGGGGCTGGACTTTAAATCTTATAAATAGAATACTGTACAATTTTGACCGTAATGCAGGCCTGTTTTCCAATCTTTTATATTCCAAAATATTTGCTCTCGTATTACTGGCACTGAGCTGTCTGGGAACAAAAGGGGTAAAGAATGAAAAGATCAGGTGGTCAAAAATATGTGTTGTTTCAGGGATTGGGTTTGTTCTGTTTTTTATGAATTTTCCTTTGTTGGAATTGGAATTAATTATTGGCAATTTTTTTTATATTCTGTTTACGGGATTGGGATATGTCTGTATTATGGTTGCAGGAGTCTGGATGAGCCGACTTTTGCGAAATAATCTGATGGATGATGTTTTTAACAATGAGAATGAAAGTTTTATGCAGGAAACTAAACTGATGCAGAATGAGTACTCTGTCAATCTTCCCACCAGATTTTATTATAAAGGAAAATGGAATGACGGCTATATCAATGTTGTCAATCCCTTCAGAGCAACAATTGTTTTAGGAACTCCGGGCTCAGGTAAATCCTATGCGATTGTCAATAATTATATCAGGCAGCATATTGAAAAAGGCTTTTCAATGTACATTTATGATTTTAAATTCGATGACCTTTCTACGATTGCCTACAATCATTTGTTAAAGCACACCGCTCGTTACAAAGTGCCTCCAAAATTCTTTGTAATTAATTTTGATGATCCAAGGAAAAGTCATCGCTGCAATCCACTGAATCCGGAATTTATGACGGATATTTCAGATGCCTATGAAGCGGCATACACTATCATGTTGAATCTGAACAGAAGCTGGATACAGAAGCAGGGTGACTTTTTTGTTGAATCACCTATCATATTACTCGCTGCAATCATTTGGTTTTTGAAAATCTACGAGGATGGAAAGTACTGTACGTTTCCGCATGCTATAGAACTTTTAAATAAAAAGTATTCAGATGTATTTACCATTCTAACCTCATATCCTGATCTTGAAAACTACCTGTCCCCTTTTATGGATGCCTGGCAGGGAGGCGCACAGGATCAGTTGCAGGGGCAAATAGCTTCCGCAAAAATTCCGTTATCCCGAATGATCTCCCCGCAGTTATACTGGGTGATGACAGGCGATGATTTTTCACTGGATATTAACAATCCGAAGGAACCGAAAATATTATGTGTAGGAAACAATCCTGACAGACAGAATATATATTCTGCTGCTTTGGGTCTGTATAACTCAAGAATCGTAAAGCTGATCAATAAAAAGGGACAGTTGAAGAGTTCAGTGATCATCGATGAATTACCAACGATTTATTTTCGTGGTCTCGATAATCTGATTGCCACAGCAAGAAGCAACAAAGTAGCAGTATGTTTGGGATTTCAGGATTACTCGCAGTTGACCAGAGATTATGGGGATAAGGAAAGTAAAGTGATCCAGAATACAGTTGGTAATATCTTTAGTGGGCAGGTAGTAGGCGAAACTGCTAAAAGCTTATCTGAACGGTTCGGAAAAGTGTTGCAGAAAAGACAAAGCATATCGATCAACAAAAATGATACTTCCACCTCTATCTCAACACAATTGGATACTTTAATTCCGGCATCGAAAATATCTACGTTGACGCAGGGTGTTTTTGTCGGAGCTGTCTCTGATAATTTTGATGAAAGGATTGAGCAGAAAATGTTTCATGCTGAAATTGTTGTCGATAATGATCTGGTTGCGAGAGAAACGAAAAACTACCGGAAAATACCGGAGGTTTTAAGTTTTGTAGATAATGATGGAAATGATCAAATGAAACAGGTGATTGATGAAAATTACCGAAAGATTAAAACAGATATTTCAACCATTATCACTGTTGAACTGGAAAGGATTAAAAATGACCCGGATTTAAAGCATTTGGTTGACTGACAGGAAAGTTCAGTTGTTCCTGTACTTTTAATCTTTAAATGACCTGATTAACTGGAAAATTACGGATTTAATCATTTCTTTTCCGAAATTACAAAAGTAACTTTTGTCTTTTTATTTACGGTCTGACTGTAGTTTTAAAAACTTTTTAAATTGGGAGATAAGCATGGTAGCGGAATTTTCTTATCTTTTAAATCTTGTCTCAGAATATCTTTTTGAGTAAGGAAACAGCAGGATATAAAAGTTTTATGTTGTTTGTTATTCTACATCGCCTTCAATCCTGTATACCCGTATAAGTATTTAGAAATGATATGTTCAACTAAATTGTGAACATCGTTAATTTTTAGAGATATCAGTAAAAAGGAAATTATTATGTGATGTAATTCTTCCCTGGCGCTTAAAAACTTCCTGTAAAAAAGCTTAGAAATTTGATAAAGAATTAAGAGGGAATGCTGAAATCTTAACAGAAGATCTAATACTGATCGAACGCTTCTTCTATCAATTTAGAAAATTACCCGGTTATCAAAACCAGAAGTATATAAAAACCGAAGTGACTTCACTCCGGTTTACTTTTTTAATATCATCAGGACAACTGTTTGTCAATGGTGTAACTTTCCGAATCCATATGATCTCCGAATTTCGCATATTTTGCAGTTACAGGGGTCGTCACTCAGATAATACTTGTAATATTTTCCGCGACAAACTACTTCTTATAGAGGTCTTTTCAGTTTTCTCCTTAAAAAAATTACAGGCCAAAAAGAATGATTTCAAAAACCCGCATAGCATTGGTTCCTGTTTGTAAAAATCAGTATTATAAATTGCCTGATCTTATATTGATTACCTGATGTAAAAATTGTAAATAAATTACTGATTTATTTGTTCAAATTTCGCATATAAACTTGAGACAGTGCTACCCTTGCCTTTTTATCATTTTTCCTATCAAATAAAGAGAAAATGTTAAAAAAAAAGGAATATTGGTCTGTCCACCTGCCTTTTTTGCCCATTGCCACTGATGATTGGATGATTAATAATGCCTGAAAATCACTATAACTGCATACTATTTTTTTAAGATCTCTGCTTAATCTCCGTTTTTTTATTCTACTTCTTCACCACCTTCTCAGTCACCACAGCCTTCTCAGTCTTCACTTTCACATAATAAACTCCGGCAGTCAAAGCACTCATATTAATCTGCGCACTCGTATTCCCAAAGCTTCCTCTTAAAACGGTTTGCCCAACTGAAGAATAAACTTCGTAGCTTTCCAATTTGTTTCTGCTTTTAATTGTCAGGAAGTCCTGAACAGGATTAGGATAAAACTGTAATCCTGCCTCAACAGCATTTTCTTCTACAGATAAATTGCTACATGCAGATTTTGCATACTTCGTAAAGAAATTCTGAGATTTACCAGCAGTAACATTAATTGCCATTGTCGGTACGTTATCATTGGCATCTGTAAACAATTGCTGATGGAAAAAGCCACCTAAAACATAATTCCCGTCATTATCTACTGTAATTGCTGTGAACTCGTCAATCGTATTAAAACCACTGAGAATGTCTGCCATTCCCACAACAGCACCAGAATCTTTACTTAATCTCACAAGAATTGGGTCTGCACGGTCACCACTTGGTCTTGTCATATTGTAAGTTCCCCAGCCACTTCCCCAACTTCCATGAGCAAATCCTATTTCATTACCATTTTGAGCAATTCTGCCTTTCATGAATCCATATGTGGTATTTCCAAGTGTTCCCGGAGCGCCATCGGCAATCTTGGACCATTGCACAGTACCTGAAGAATTCAACTTCATAACAAATGGTATATGACCATTGTAAGATGTGGTTGGAAAAGTATATGCTCCAAAAGTTGCTGTAGAATTTACTGAAAAATACCGGCCTGAAATATAAATATCCGAAGAGTTCGAGTCCTTGATAATGGAATGGATTTCCTCATCTGGGTTTAAATTTCCAGCATCAATTTCTCTTCTCCACGCCTCTGAAACAGAACTGCCGTTGATATCAAAAGCTATAAGAAAAGCCTCTTGAGTCAATGCTGTATTGTTAAAAGTAAAATCAACAAGCGAACCAAAACTTCCCTCTCTTCTTTTTCCTGCAAGATAATAACGGTTAATGGTATCGTCAAAAAGCATGTTTACATGACCATTGTAGGTTCCTGCCATCAGACTTCCTGTTATAGGAAGCAATACAGGTATGGTTGGCGTCATATTTCCATTGTCGTAGTTAAATTTTATAAGATAATACTGGTAAGTTGAAGTGTAAGATGATGGAACTGTAATAAGCCCACCCAGATGAGTTCCTGCCTTCAATCCAATTATTGCGTGAATATTTTTTGCTGAATCCATGTACATCATTTGTGAATCACTTTGACGAACAGTCGAAACAACATCTCCCTGAAGTGGTTTACTCCAAAGAAGATTTCCAGTAGAGGTATTATATTTTAATAGAAATGCTGTCTTGGCGCCCTCATCAATAGTTGTACTGTTTGTGGCGGAGATCGCCGGCATTGTTTGTGAAGCATCAAAATGTATGGGAATGGTACCCGGTTGATAGGTAAAACCCTGATTGGTTAAATTGGTCATAATATACAAACCACCATTGTTATCCACTTCAATATTCCATGCATGTTCGGAAGTTCCTGTCCCACCAATCGTTCTTGACCATCTCACGTTTCCCTGGCAGTCTGTTGAAAAAAGAAATAAGTCTTTTTGATGATAACTTGTTACAGCAGTACCATCCAAATTTTGATTCTGTGCCCAGATTGTTGCTAAATAGTACGTATTATTGTTATTATCAACAGCAATATCCCTTATCGATTCGTCATTCAGGTAGTCGAAGCCCGAACCTACAGAGCCTGTTTGCCCACCTGCCTGTTTTCCCCATTGCCACTGGTAGGTCTGGCTTAACATTAAACCGGGTACGACAACTAAAAATGTCCACCATTTCTTTAAAGATTTCTGCATATTTAAATATTTTGTATTTGTTACTCAAACTTAATAAATAATTATGAAAATGCAGTGTTTATTTGTAAAACACTGCATTTATTATTCACTTTTTTATCAATTATTTTTTTAATAATTTTCCTTGTAATGCTTTGCCATCCGTATGGATAATCACGATATATACTCCCTGAAGCCAATCATCAACCTGAATTCCCAATTCACCGGAAGAAGATTTTAATTCTTTGGTATATTTCACCGATCCCCTAACATCAAAAATCTGAATCTGTTTTGCTTTCTCCTTATCATTACCTGTATTAAAGGAAACTGTAACGTTCTCTTTGGCAGGATTTGGGAAAATTTTCACCAAAGGTTCAGAGATTGAGGAGGAAACATACTTCGGATTTGCTGCCTTACCGATGTAATCAGGTATTTCAACCTTTGTAATGAATTTACATCCATTTCCTGCATCAAAAAATATTTCATCTGCACCACCAGGGAATGTCGGATTAGGATAAAATGCTATTGGATTAGTAAACATATCATAGGTTCCACCAGGAGGAATAGTTATTACCGAAGGTATGTAACTTCCCCATCCATTTAAACTTGAAACAGTAATCGTCATTGGTTGACCCGAGTAATTATTAATTACACCTGACAATATGAAGTGGTCTCCATTCCACTTAACTGATTCGACATGAGCATCGAACTTACATTCAGGCTCAATGCCACATTCCACGCCAGGATAGAAGTTCATTGTTCCTGAAGTAACCTGACATCCTAATTGATCAATTTGCAACTGATATGTCCCGGAATTGCTCATAAACAACGGGTATATAAAGTCATTGACACCACTTTGAATATTATTTCCAAACAGCTGCCACTCGTGACTGTCAAAAATTCCCTTTGGACCAATAACATATCTGTCACCTCTACATTCATCGTAACATCCTGTTGGAAAAACCCACATTAGACTTTCAATACTCAAAGGTACCTGAATCTGACTTGAAACTTTACATCCACTTGGAGCTGTATAGGTAACCTGATAAGCACCTCCTTCAAATACTTCAATCGACTGACCCGACATACCGTTGCTCCAATTATATTGTCCCTGAGACGATCCTGACGCAGTTAACAAAACCTTATATGGTTGACAGCTTTGTAATGAGAAACTTATTACAGGTGCAGCAGGAGGAATACTGACATTTACTGTAAAACTCTTCGATCCTACACAACCGTTCGTTGTTCCGGCAGGACGAACTTCCAAATAATATGTATATGTTCCCGCAGCTAAAGAAACGGTATTGTATATAATTGGTGCCGGAACTGGCATTAATGTCCATGGTCCACTCGGCGGAGAATTTACACCCCAACGATACTCCACATTGTTATCCGTTACAATTCCTGTTAATGTGGTGGATTGATTAGCACAAATATTTGCTTTGCCTGAAATATTGACATATGGTACATTTAATAAAGTTATATTTGCTATGTCTGTACTCATCGCATAAGATTTACATCCCTGTGCTGATTGTAGAATTGGCCAATAGGATCCTGATTCAGAAGGTGTAAATGTGGGAGAGTCGGGAGCATTTGGAACCTGCTGAGAACCATTCATCCAAATATAGTGAGCAACGTTGCCACTAGGTATTACTGTTATTGTTGGTCCATTACCAACACAACCAACCGAACTATAAAAATCATAGTCTCCATCTAAATTTGCCAAATTAATTGTAATAGGAACGTCACCTGATACAAATTCGCATCCATTAGGAGTTTTTATTTTCAACTTAATCACAGTTGAATTGCTAGAATTAATAGTTATAGCAGCCGAAGGTTGTGAAGTTACATATGATGTGTTATCAAAGTACCATGTATAAATATTATTTGGAGAATATGTGCCAGGCACATTTAATGTAAAAACCTCACCTCGACAAACTGAAGCAGGAGCTGTAAAATTCACAGATGGCAACGGCTCTAAAGTAATTATCTGTGTAGTTGTACAGTTTGGAAAACCTCCCCCTTGCATAGTCATTGTAAAGGCATATGTTCCAGGTGCTAAATTGTAAGTTGCAGTCTGACCATTTTGGCTAGGTTGCCCACCTCCACTGAACTGATAATTGATTGGTGATGTGATATCAAATATCGTTGAAGTATTATGCAGGGTAACAGTATAACCGCTTCCATTACAAGTTGTGCTTATATTGAATTTAGGTTCATATTTCTTACGAACTTCATATCCTGTACTGTACCAGCAGTTGCCATACCGTAATTTAAGAAAGACAATATGTGCACCAGCCAAAGTTGTACTATAGACGGGAGAAAGTGTACCCTGGCCGGAGACCAAAGTCAAAACACTGTCACTACCCCACTGGATTTCATCAGGAGTACCGATGTAACTCACATTGCTTACATTGATTGTATTGCAACTCGTCCAGGTTGGGGTAAAATTAATCTGCGGATCAGCCGTACATCCATTTGTAGTACAATCCTGTGTAACTTTTATCTCCGGTGAACGAACTATACAACCATTTTGATCAGTAGCCTGAACATAGTAGCTTCCAAATATATTTGAGCCGGAAAGTACATATGTAGTACCAAAGCCTACAGAGTTACCATTGTGAAACCACTCCCATCCGGTAGTGTTTGTCAAACCGGTAGAACTGTTTGCTGTGAGCGTATAAGGAGAAATTGTAGATGGATCACAAACAACAATATTATATACCGGTGACACCGTTATAAAAGTTTGCGGAAAGACCGTGAATGTTGCGCTTGCAGTAGGTGTATAGCTGCAAACACCTGATCCACTATAGGTAACAGTCACTGTTTGTGATACATTAGCTCCGGAATTATTTTGAATGTATCCGTTGTTTGCAAAAACATAATGTCCTGATCCGTCTGTTTGGGTAGGGTGAAAAGTTGTGTTTGCAAATGTAAATATCACGTTCGTTCCATTAGGAATACTTCCTTCATTAATATCGAAGGTCAAATCAGAACCCAGACAGATCGGTCCGGTGCTTATAAAATTTACTGAAGGTAAAGTATATAGTGAAAGAGGGATATCAATTATTTTCTCTACTCCGCATTTAACAATTTTTAAATGTAAAACTGTGTTAGGTGTGTTAGAGATTTCATTAAAATTGATGATTACGCTTGCCGTGCCTTGACCATTGGCAAAACTTCCAAAGTTTTCGTTGTCAAAATACCATTCCATCGTATCTGGCACAATACCATTTAAATTAGCTGTAAATGTCTGTGAGCTACTAGGACAATATATTCCCCCATTTGGGTTAACTGATATTGTGTTCAAATCTATTGGTGATACGGTTTTTGTTACCGGATTTGACAGACAACCCGCCGCACTCAACGATTTATTACGCACAGATATGGTATAGTTCGGTGCCCCGGCATTAAATATTATAGTAACTGAGTTACCGGTATTGCTGCCCTGGATTACACCACCAATGACTTCCCAAACAGGTACTGTTCCGCTGTTAACAGGATTAAGAGTGTATACATATGGTTTTCCTGCGCAAACTAAATTATCTCCGGTGATTGTTCCGGTTGGAGCTGCCGGCGGCGCAAGAACTTTTATAAATCGTGCATTGCTTTCACAACCCCCTCCTTGTTTAGCAGCTGTTACAGAATAATATCCTGCTGTTGAAAACTGGTAGGTAAATGGCTGTGTCGTAAGAGGAGACACATAAACCGTATTGCTACCTGAACTTACCGTCCACGATACAGGAACATTCGGGCTCGCTGTAAATGTTTGATTTGCTCCAACACAGACTTCATCGCTACCCCCACTTACCGCAACTGGCTCTTCTACAACAATAGTCATCGACGCATATCCTTCACAAAGTAAAAGTGTATTTCTGTAGGAGCACCATAGTGTGTAAGTTCCAGGTTGTGATCCCTGAAAAATCACTTCATTTCTTTGTTGGTTATATATTAACTGTCCCCCGGGACCAGACATATTCCACTGGAAATTGGTCGTAGGCCATTGTGGTAATGAGTAAATATACTGCTTGTCTTTACACACTACCGGAGGTCCCTGGATTTGACCATTTGATAAAATCACAGGTATTTTAATGGTTGTCCACTCCTCGCATCCGCATTTGGATTTATACATTACATATCCGAAACCATCCGCAGGGTCTACCTGATCCCAGATAACTTCGATTTCGTTTCCGTTATTTACGGCGATATGTCCACCAATCACCTTCCATTCTCCATCTTTGCAACCATCCTGAACACTGTATTTTTCAGTACTACCCTCACAAACCACTGACGCACAGTTAATCTGAACAGGTGTTGATTGCAGAACTTCAATATCCAACCTGTAGGTGTCTGAACATCCACATTTATTTGTTACGGTAAGGCTAACCTGATAACTCCCGGCTTGGTTAAATGTATGTGTTGGCTCGAAAGCAGTAGAATAAGCTGTTGGAGAATTATCTCCAAAATCCCAGAAGTAGCTTATAATTTCTGCTCCGCCGTTGTCCTGCGAAAGATTATCAAAGTTAATTACAGTTCCCTTACAAACCTTGACATCAAGATTCATCATTGCAAACTTTGCTGTAGGTCCGTTGATCTTTTCGATACAAATCGTTTGCGTTTCCGTTGTTCCATTATTATAGGTTATCAAAGCCTGAACAGAACCACTACCAACAGTTAAATTCCATGAGATTTGCGCAACGGTATTGCCAGCACCTGAAATGGTTCCGACTGAGCCACCGGCAGCACTCCATTGGACATTGGAAATATTCTGTCCGTTGACTGTGTAATTGACCTGACTTCCTGCACATACTTTAATGCAGGGTGAAGGAGCAATTTGCTCGTACGTAACGCCGTTATCGAACTCGTCTTCTTTTCCTCCCCTGTAATCGGTACAGCCGACCTGAAAATTTGAGGTGATGTGAGTTCCAATTTGGGCTTGCATGACCCAGGGGCAAACAAGCCAGATAAGCAGAAGGCATCTGAAGAGATGCATTCTACCAAAATAGATTTGGTTTTTCATATAAATAATTATTATGGTGAATATATTTCAGAGATGAACATAAAACGTGTCAGAACATTTTATCTCTCTAAAGAGTTTTAAAAAAAATTATTAGTGAAATATCTTGTGTAAAATCTAACCTGTGAGAAATTACAATTCTCGCAAGCACCCTTAGAATTAAGGAAAATGGTATGATTTGGAACATAGTATTAATTTTTTATAAAAATATTTCCTTTTTATTAGATTATTATTACACTTTAGTGTAGTTTTACAGCACCAGCCAAAAACTTTAGCATGAAAGAAATTTACAGCCATTCCAGTGGATGTGATGAGCCAGTTAAGTACTATAACAATCATTCCTTCTGCAATTCAACATTTAACAAAACTATTGAAGCACTGACGAGAGCAACCTATGGTAAAATCTTCGTTGTTAATTTTGAGGAACACAATGTCAACTATTGTCCTCAAAGCCTCTTATACATCAATGAGTTTAAATGTGAATACGACAAGGAACATGGAATTTGTCTGAATAAAAACATAACTGTTCACGCAGATCGCAGAATTTTAAGCATTATCAGTAAAGTGCTGCTGCCATTTTATCAGCAGTTATCTGATGATGAAAGGATCAGCTACATTATAAACTATGATGTTCATGTCATGAATGAGGAGAAAAAAGAAATACTTCTTAATCACAAAATAATTCCAATAGAACTTACGCAGAGTGGTCACATCCGGACTGCCATTGTACATTTATCATTATCACTGCAAAAATCCTCCGGTAACATTCAAATTTCGTCACATCTGTCAGATATTGTCTGGAAATATGATCTTTATCAGGGAAAACTGTTAAAGACAACGAAGAAAAAACTTACATCAAAAGAGATTGACGTTCTTAGATTCTATCTTCAGGGACTGACGATTCCGGAAATTGCAGACAAAATACACCTGTCGGTTGATACAGTTAAATGGCACAGAAGAAAACTTCTTGAAAAACTGGATGTAAAAAATATTTCTGAAGCACTGGCATATGCTGTTACCAATAATTTTATTTAAAGAATATATTTTAAGCTCAGAAATCCACATCATAATTCAGATTTTTAAAATACGTCATATTCTCTTTAACTAAATAGTTGTGGTAAAGTCAGATTAAATCATACAAACAAAAAAAATATTTTTTATTTATTTGATAAAGTGTAAGCTTTAAAAATACAAAACGTTTAGACCCTGTGTGTTAATAAAAAATTGTGCAGGAATATACCTGCTTCTTGGATTTGAATGACAACTGAAATTTATTAAAAGGCAATTTTTTTATAACAATCTGTAAATCGAGGATAAACTATATTTTCCGCTATTATAAAACTTACCCATTTTTAAAAGTGGGTAAGCTTTTTTTCAATATATTACTGTTACTGAAATATTGTATTTTTAATAAATGTCTTTAGCGGAAATGTTTTAAAGATCATCCATATTCCGGAAATGCTGGACCAGATTATCATTGAGTGTTTGAAGAAATTTTGTCGATCCGTTCTTTCGGTTTCTGATTTCAAATATTGTTTTGTGATAATTGCCCAGATCAATATTAAAGGTTTTTTCAGTAAATCTCATTACCTCACTTAGTTCTATGTTTCCTCCATTAAAACAGTTCATTTGAAAGAGACCGTATACAAGTTCAACTAGTGACACTTTGGATTCAGACCAGACCAAAGTGGAAGGCACTTCAGTATTTTGATCTCCATACTGACGCAATTTTTCTATTCTTAGGTTAAGAAATATTTCGGTTTCCCTGTTCGCAAGTAGCTGTGCGACGAGATGATCATGTGAAGTGGTAAAGCTTTCGTCGTAATTATAAAGCCCGGAGGGTAAACTCATTTTAAGGTCATACATTCTTCTCAGGAAATATTTTTTATCAAGATAAGCAGCACCTCTTCTGTAGTAGCTGTAAAATTCAATATGCGCATCATGATGCACAACGAGCTTTTCAATTTCCTGCAGATAATAATTAAGTTGAGCTTCGCGACCGGCTGCGGGCAGGTAGGTCAGTATATCGATGACCCTTGAATGGTAGATGAATTTTGAAATAAATAGAGGCTTCAGGTTTTTGAAAAAATAAATCTCATCTGCTGCACATTCAAATTCAAATTTTGTAACCAGGGATTTTAAACCTCTGACTGCCTCATCTATTTTAAAAAGGCTGAGCTCCGAAATCCTTATGAAGTCTTCCTCTTCAAGTTCAATGTATTCAAGATCAAGTTTTAATTTTTCATAAAGTTGTTCTGTCTTTTTTAAAATTGTTTTGTTTGCCATGTCCTTTTTTCAGAAATTTACAAACTTCCTGTGGCATTTCCCTATAAATCTCCCCTATTATCTTTGCTTTTCATCTTAATAAAGTCAGAAACCGCTATTCCATTAACAGACTTAAAATGGGTTGCAAAATTATTTCTCGAAGCAATTCCACACATTTCAGACAAAGCTTTAACCGTAAATTTCAGATAGTCCGGATCTGAGTTTAGCTTGTGGGTGATATAATTTATCCGTAGGTTCATAAGATAAATTGAGAAATGAACTCCTTTACAGTCATGTATAAATTCTGACAAATAGGTTGGATTGGTTCTGAAACGTCCCGCAAGTTTTGCAACAGTCAGTCCGGCTTCAAGAAACTGATGATGGTCTTCGAAATGTTGAATCTTTTTCTTCAGCCTTTCAACCAGTTCACCCGGCAGCTCAACTTTATTCCTGACGGGAGCCTGTGGCTGTGGCAAAGCTTCTTCCGGTTTCTGTACTGTTTGGAGTCTGAGAATAAGTTCTGCATATTTCTGTTTCAGATTTTGCTCCCTTTGACGGTATTTCCGAATCAGGAACAAGATAAGACCTAAGGAAAGGATACAGACAAGTACAATGCTCACTTTCTGTATATTGATCGACTTCTCCAATTGATATTTTTCCTTAACCAGTCCAGCTATTTCGAAATCCTCATATATTTTCTCAGCCAAATATGAAAAATCCTTTCTGATGCCTTCATTCACTCTAAGAAGCTGATCAGTATAGTACAACTGCTCTTTTTCATCTTGTCTTTTTTTATAGTAGGCAATCAGACTTCTGTAACTTTCTGATGCCTCAGGCAGAAGAAACTGATGCCTGTTGTAGATAGAATCAACTTTTTTAAATTCCATAACTCCTTTTCTGTCATCTCCATGCCTCAGGTAGATATTTCCCAGGTAGAAGTGGATCACAGCTGCCCAAGTGAAATCATTTTTCTGCTCAATAACCGGCAAAGCCTTTTTTAAGTAGTAGAGTGCGTCGCTGTACTGATTGTTTTTATAATAGATGATTCCAGCACACTTAAGAAAATAAGCACGCTCAAGGATAAATTCTGATTTATTTTTTGTGGCTGACAGACCTACGTCCAATAAACTGTCGGCTTTTGTATTTTGGTTAAGATTCCGATGGCAGATTACCATCTGATGAAGACTGTTAAGATAGCCCCTGCAATAATTAAAACGCAGGTTGGCATTGGTTTCATTTTCTGCTTTATTTTCGTTGAATTCTATAGACTGATTGAAAAGCTGCAATGCCTTACTGTAATATCCAAGATAGCTTTTTACAACACCCAGATGATAAATAATTTTCTTTTGAAGATATTCATCATTTGTTTTGACAGCATATTTATGTGCTTTAACGTATTCATCCGAAGCTAACTGAAATTTCCTGAAATTGAAATAATAAATAATCCCCTTTCCCAAAAATGCATCGCTGATCAATTCATTTTTTTTTGATTTAAATGCTGCTGCAATGGTACTGTCAGCATAGAAAAGCTTCACCTGCGCATCCTTGTTAAAGAATACTGCATCCTTGTATCCTAAACTGAGTTTTTCAAAATTATTCTCATTTTTTGCTTTCTGAATAAAAGTTTTGACATAAGGCAGGGCAGCCCTGTCATCTTTTTCCAGATTTTCATATTTCTTTCTGAGTTCAGCGTAGGATGGGCTGACTTTCATTTGTGAAAGCAAGATCGTTCCGATGATTGAAAGAAAAAAAGTAAGTACTGTTCTTCCTGACATTCCTAAAATGTGATTGGTGTTCTCCAAAAATAAATAAAAATTGAAAGATAATCCTGCATTTTCTGAGTAGATAAAAGAATCTTACTGCCTAATGAAGAAACACTAAGACATAGTGCCTGTTTACTGAATTTTTTAGATGCACCAATATCGGAATAAGCGCGTCCCAATTTTAATATATGCTCCCCATCGCCTTTTATCAGGCTCTTCCACACACTATCTTTGACCTAAGAATTCTTAATAATCCGGCCGGGAATTATTTACAAAATCTTATTAAAATGAAAAAATTAATCCCATTATTAAGTATCGCAATCGGAAGTTTTGTCATTCAAAACTGTGCCCATGATGAAGTCGAAATTGAAACATATGAAAATGATTCCGCCAACTTTAAGGATGGTCATCCTACACGTTATTCCGGCAGAGAAGATTCTACACAATCTAACAACTATGATTTAGAACTGGAACCTGATCCACCTGTGAAAGACACACATGACTGGAGAAAAAAACCATAAAATTATGAAAACTAATCCTCATATATCTGCCAGAAAGTCAACGGGTCAAACATGTCCGACCAGCGGGACATGGCAGTGTATGGGGAGTTTTAAGACAACTATCACTCTTGCAAAAGGCTCAAAAATGCCTGACTACTGCGGAATTGAAGTGCAATGGATATTAATCGCCGTCATGTAAACTGTAAAAATTGATATATATGCTTAATATTAAAATAATAAAAAAATATATTCCTGAGACTGTCAGCTACTTTTTCATCCTTTTATTTTGCTATGCAGCTATAAGCAAAGCCATGGATTTTGAAAATTTCCAGGTTCAGATTGGTCAGTCGCCCTTACTCAGCGCTTATGCGGGATGGGTTTCATACACGGTGATTATAATTGAAATTGTCGTGGTCATCTTTCTAAGTCTAAGTGGATTGAGACAGTCGGGACTATATTTTTCCACTGCTTTAATGACAGCATTTACTGTCTACATCTTTCTTATACTGAATTACAGTGACTTTGTACCCTGTTCATGCGGTGGCATTTTAGAGAATCTTGGGTGGACTGAACATTTGATATTTAATTTATTTTGTGTTGTGTTAGGCGGAATCTCAGTATTGATCAATGCAAAAACTTTTAAACCGACCTTTAAAAGATCAGTTGCTTACCTGATCATATCCAATATTGCAGCGGTCCTTATAGTGACTACCCTATTCCAAAAATCCGAGTACATCATTAAACAGGATAATAATTTCACCAGAAGATTCCTGATGCATCCGTTGATTAAGATCAATGCAAGAGACATGGAAGCATCAAGTCTGTATTTCGCCGGTGTCAGTAATGGGAATATATTTATGGGGGATCATAATCATCCGCAGCACCTGATTTCTGTGGACAGTTCTCTAACCGAAATAAACCGTTTCAAAATCAAACTGGATTTGAAAAAACACACCTTCAAAAAGATTGAAATCAAAGTTAGTAACGGATATTATTACATCTGTGACGGAACTGTCCCCATCATTATTAAAGGAAAACCGGGAGACAAGGAAAATTATGCAATCAGTACTGATGATGTATTCTTTAATCAACTTGAAATCATCAGCGACAGTCAGTTTACATTCAGAACGCAATCTGCAAAAACTAAAAATCTAATGCTGGGTCAACTTACCATCACTAAAAGCGGGAAGAATAAAGTGAAACTATTTCCTCAGCTTCTTGAAAGGCAGGCTGACGGAGTCTTTGATTCAGACGGTCATTTGTCCGCCGATCAGAAAAAAGGTGTTGTCAGTTACATTTATTCTTACAGAAATCAATTTTTAATAATGGATTCAGCAATGCGGCTTAAAAATAAAATGCGGACAATTGACACTATCCAGAAAGCTCAAATTAAAACCAGAGCGCTTTCAGATGGTAGAAACAAAATGGAAAAGCCCCCTTTGAAAGTTAACGGTCAGGCTACTCCATTTATGGGACTAATGTTCAATCCTTCTGAACTGAGGGGTAAAAACGAATCCAAAAAGAGATGGAAAAATAATAAAGTGATCGACATCTACAGAACGGATCAACAGGAATATATCGGAAGCCTGTATATCGAAAAATTCAAAGAAGAAACATTATCAGATTTTCTGGTCACCGAAAAATACTTTTATGCACTTGTTGGTCATCAGCTTATCCGATACCGTATAACAAATTCATTACAAAAACATTTCAAAAACGGGGAAGCCGAAAACCGTAACCAAGAGTAGGCACAATTATCAAATTTTTTTATTATGAAAAAAATTCTTTTTCCTGTAGTCCTGATTGTATTGGGAACAGGGTCAGCATTTGCCACAATGATGGCAAAAGAGAACAAAAAAGCCATTGTAAAAGGCTACAGAATTGTAGATGTCGGAGGCGGACAGTTTGAGTGTCAGAACACTTTACAGGACTGCAGCAACATTGCAATAGGCGCATTCTGCCAATGGACAGCAGATCCTAATGTTGAATTGCACAATGCCGGTGCATCTGAAACTATGTGTGGTGATAATCTTTATGAGTTACCATAACAATGGAATCCGTCTCACAACTGAGGCGGTTTTTTTTGGTAATTATTGCAGGATTTCGTATATTTATATCTGATAATCAGACAGTTGTTTATGAATTTTAAGCATTATAATCAAAATCAGTTAGTGCTGTTTCCTTATAGTTTTGAGGATTTGATTCCCGAAAATCATCCTGTTCGGATCGTTAATGATATTTTGGAGAAGGTAAACATTGACCCGCTCCTGAAAGCTTACAGTAAAGAAGGAAATCCCAGTTATCACCCTGTGATGATGCTCAAGGTGATGGTTTTTGCGTATATGAACAATATTTATTCATCGCGGAAAATCGAAAAAGCGCTTCGTGAAAACATCAACTTCATGTGGCTCTCCAACATGAGTATTGTAGATCACAATACCGTGAACCGTTTTCGTGCCCATAAACTTGAAGCCGCCTTCAAAAATATTTTCTCCCAGGTGGTTTTGCTTTTGGCAGAAGAAGGTTTGGTGAGCCTGAAACAGGTGTTTGTAGACGGAACCAAAATTGAAGCACAGGCGGGTCGCTACACTTTTGTCTGGGCAAATTCCATCAAAACCAACAAAGAAAAAATGCTTCGTCAACTGGAAGAGCTCTGGAAATACGCTCAAAGTGTGGCAAAGGAAGAAGATAAAGACCCTGAACCGCCGGAGTTCAAAGAGATCAGCAAAGAAAAAATCCGGCAAACGGCAGAAAATATCAATGCCAAATTAAAAGGCAGCGGGGGTAAAACCGATTCCGACAAAAAAGCCAAAGCCAAACTGAATTACATTAAAAACAATTTTGAGAAAAACCTCGATAAATACGAAGCTCAGGAAGCTATTTTAGCAGAGCGGAATTCCTACAGCAAGACCGATGAAGATGCTACTTTCATGAGAATGAAGGACGATCACATGATGAATGGACAGCTCAAACCGGCTTATAATGCACAGATTTCCACAGAGAATCAAATCATCGTCAATTATACCATCCATCAGCAAACCAATGATATCAATACTTTGGAGCGTCATTTGGAAAATTTTGAGAAATTGTTTGGTAAAAAAAGAATGGAAGAGTTGGAAGAACTCACTGCCGATGCGGGGTACGGAAGCGAGCAGAACTACGAATTATTGGAACAGAACAATATTACACCATTTGTAAAATACAATACTTTCGACAAAGAGCAGAATGCCCATTATCAGGCGAAACACAAGACTTTCAGCAAAGAAAATCTGCATTACAACGGGGAAGGCGATTTTTATATCTGTCCGATGGGACAAAAGATGGAAAAAACGCACGAAAGCACGCGCAAAACCAAGACCGGTTATCCTCAAAAGCTCTCCCATTATCAGGCTAAAAACTGCTATGGATGCCCAATTAGAGGCGTTTGCCACAGTTCCAAAGAAAACCGAAGCATCGAACGGAACCATCATTTGGAAGATTACAAAGAGAAAATACGAAAGCTTTTAAACAGTGAAAAAGGCATTAAAAAAAGAAAACAACGCTCGGTTGAAGTAGAACCTGTGTTTGCACATCTCAAACATTGCAATAATTTTAAGCGGTTTACCCTCAAAGGTCTGAAAAAAGTAGAATTGGAGTTCGGTTTACACGCTTTAGCACACAATCTAAGAAAGAAAGTTGCCTAAAGAGGACAACTTTTTCTATTTTCCAAAATAATATACATTTTTACTGAAATAAAAAATCCGCCTCAAATTTTGTTGTGAGACGGATTCTTTTATTTATAACTATTTCGAAATTATGCAATTGTCTTGAAGATCGCCACAACACTTCTGCAATAATTCTCTTAAATATCTATCAAATAAACATGATATCAATGCAGCATAATCTTGAATTTTGTCGTCAAATTTTTATATGTCAAAATATTCCTTCGGCGATTTGCCGTATTTTTCTTTAAATGCTGTGGCGAAGAATTCAGGACTTCCGAAACCTAATTTTACAGAGATTTCTTTAATCTTTTGGTTTTTAAATTGGAAATCCGTTTTCAATTTTTCATCTAAATATTCAAATCGTAAGTCAGTAAGATAGGCATTAAATGTTTTTCCTAAATTTACTTTAATGACTTTGCTTAAATACTTTTCGTTGGTGTTGAACTTCTGTGCTAAAGCTGTAAGTTTAAGATCCTGTTCTAAAAACCCTGAAGAAGATTCGAAAATTTTCATAAAAGCTAAAATCTGGTTCACCGTAAATTTATTCATTGGGCGATACAAACTATAATCTATCTCAGTGTTTTCAGAAGTCTCTTTTATGTGTCCTTGTGCTTTCGGCCGTTCAGAAATCTCATTGGGATTTTCCAGAATTTCCAAAATCTTAGGAATACCCGTCTCTTTCTTTCCTTTTATTCTTCGATAAACAAAATACACTACAACAAATGAACTTAAAGAAATAATTGCGATACTAAGCCAATTGCTAAATTTTTGCTGATCGTCAGAAAGAAGCTGTTCTTCATTCTGATGTTTCTCGTCAAAGTCCTTAAGCTTTAACTGAACATAGTTTTTAACGTCTTCTTCATATTTGTCGAACTCCAGCAAATCATTAAGTGAAGCCAATTGCTGTTCTGTAGTTCCGTGTTTTTTGTAATATTCAGTGAAGAAGTCAAATGTTGGACGAAATTCTAAAGACGTTTTCTTGGTTTTAAGAAAGTTCTTTTTTATATTTTCAAATATGGGGAAGGCTTTGTTTATATTTCCCATTTTCCAATAACACATTGCTAGATAAAAATCCAATCCATCTGTTTTCTGACTGCCAACTGATAATTTTATTTTCTTCATAATACGAATTGCAGAGTCGTAATTTCCTAAATAATAATCATTTCCAGCATATGAAAAATCCAAAAGATGTCTACCAGAAATAAGATTTTTCTCACTCATATAAAAATCATTTAGTTCCCGAAGTAGTTTTACATTTTCGTCCGGTTTTTCTAATTTTGCGTTAACGAGGATGAGTGTTGATAAATAACTGATATACCATAACTTGTCTTCAAAGTCCTTTTGATTATTTTTAAAGTATAAGTACTGCTCATGTAGTATTTTTTTTGCTGAATCGTGATCCCCAACAATAAATTTTAATCTAGCAATATTGAATAGTGATCTTTTTGCTAAATTTTCAGCTTTTTCAGTAATAAAATAATCATAGGAAATTACTGCAAATTCTGAAGCATTCTTATAATCATATTTCCCGTAACTTTTTGTTGCCATTAAATAATAGGTATTACCTATCAGAATTTGATCCTTAATCTTGACTGAGAGATTTAGAATGCTGTCACTATACTTGCTAGATAAACTATCAGGAGAAAAAAGTGTTGCATATTCATAAGCTGATAAGAGATCATGAGTATTGCCTTTCTTCTTGGCTGAAATTATATATTTCTTTGCCCAATATAGACCTTCACTTGAATCTTTTGAAGTGTTGATTTTATTTTGTAGCTCTTTAAATTCTGGTAAGATGTTTTTTTTAGTATTCTCCTGTGCACTTATTTCATTTGAAAATAAAAAAATTATCATTGAAATAAATAGAAGCCGCAAACTTTTGATCATTAAAAAATGTGAATTATCTGTCAAATTACGGAAATATTTCTATTACATGCAAGTTTGTTTCAATTTGCTGAAAATCAGTATTATTCTTTTTTAATTTTTCCTTTTAGAAAGGCTGTTTTCCTTTTGAAGAAGAATATTTTCCTTCCATCAAATAGAAATTTTCTTTTCATTCAGATACCTAATTCTCTGAATTTGGAAAATGAATTTTAGCCGCAATATATTTGCCTCAGAAATCAAAAACGGGCTATAATTTTTAAAAATAAAACAATCATGAATCAAAAAAAGAATTGGGTGCAACACCCCACACAAACACAACTTGGTGTTAGTTTAACGGCTTATATTATCAGTTTACTAATAGGGCTTGCTGCAATGACAGATTTTTTTAGAGAACCAATAGATTTGAAAGTAAATATGGTGCTGTTATTTCTCAATATTGCTGTGACGTTTATTATGATAAAAGTGGTTAGAAATTATTATATCAATTCTAAAAAGAATAAGTAATGAAATCTAAGAAAATCGCATCTTTATCAATGATTATTGGAGGATTGATATTGCTTGCCAATTACTCTCTAAATACCTTTACGGAAAAAAAAATGACCTCTCAATTCATTATTATAGCTTGTGCTGCAATATTTATCCTCTTAGGTGTTTTTTCGTTCAAAAATCAAATAACAAAATCTAAAAAACAATCATGAAGCAAAAAACCAACTGGGTACAAAACCCGACCAAAACACAACTTATCATAAGTTTAATGGTGTACTTAAACAGTGTTGTCATTATGTTTGCCGCAATGACAGATTTCTTTACAGAACCACTAGATTTGAAAGTCAATATGGTGCTGGTATTTCTCAATATTGCTGTGACTTTTACCATGATAAAAGTGGTTAGAAATTATTTTGCAAACTTAAAAAACAGTAAGCAATGAAAATTCTTGTACCCATTATTATTACATCAATTTGCCTCGTGCTTTTTCTTAATTTAAAATATTTCTTTTTTGCTGATGAAGTGGATTCTGCAACCAAAATTGTCTAACAGGGCTTTTTAAGTGGAGCGGTATTCGTCTTAATACTCGCCTTTTTCAATAAAAGCAATAAAAATAACTCGGGAAGATAATTTTTAGCGTTTAAAATTTAATCAGAAAATAAACAATGAGAATAACCAAACTACCTGTTGGAACTTTAATCTTAATGATTCTTCTTTTCTGTTCCGATTACTTTTTATTTAATAAAGAAAATGATGTTTTGACCAAACGAGCTGTATTTCAAAGTTTACTCTCCGGGATTATATTTTTTATCATCATGTTTCTACCAACTAAAAGAAATAATAATGAATCTTAAAACTAAAAACAAATTAGCCACTATAGTTCATATGATCATTCTTATATGGACTTTAAACCGATTTTGCACTTCCACTGTTTTGATACGATGATTTCTGATGGAAACAACGAAATTAAAGATTTTGTGAAAAAATCTTTCAGCTGGGGAATTTGTTTTGGAGCAATCATCGCAGTGACGATCAAATATCTTTCACAGCTTTTAAATACTAGTAATCAATTAAAATAATTAAATTATGAAACCACTTGCCATTTTATTTGCCGTTCAGGCATCTGCAGTATCTTTTGTAAAATATTATCAGGATTTTTGGGATCTTCCCTCAGTTCTGAGTTTTGGAAGTCTTTTGGTCTTCTCGGGATACTTAATTATTCATTTTGTGAGTTTGAAAAAGTAGGAAAAAAAGGGATAAACATTTTTGCTTATCTCTTTTTTATTTTAAAAACTCTTCAAAATTCTATCTTAGTTTTATTCCAAAATTTTCTGAGATTTGCAAAAACAGATTCTGTAATATTATTTTGCTACTTTTTTTTGATTCTTACAATGTAAAACCTTATGTCGGATTTAAATACTTGATAATACTAACTATTTCAGAGATCTGAAACAACAGTAGAAGAACACTTTTATCCATAATTTTAAGTATCAAAAAATAATGATATTTATATATGCAAAATAATATTTTCCAGTTTGCTGCTAAATATGTCAATTAATATGAGAAAGTCTGATGAAAATATCTTTTCTTCTAACCGGTAATTTTGATCTAAAACAAATAAAATAGTTTTCTAATCACTATTCTTTGCCGGCGAAAACAAATCAACTATTCCGCCGCCGATCTCAGCTGCTTCTAAATTCGGATTGTAATTCGGAAAGGCAAAATCTTCTAATTTTCTTCCCTCCAACCAGTCCTTATCCATATCTCTGTTCAAACAGACCGGCATTCTTTTTTTGGTATTGTGAATTTCAGACATCAGTTCATTGGCATCCGTGGTGAGTACACTGTATGTCCTGTAAGATTTACCGTTTTCAGGATTAGTCCAAAGGTTATAAATTCCGGCCAGAGAAAAGATTTCATGACCTTTAATCATAATCTCAAATTTCTTCTTTTCCTTTCCCTTACTGTCCTGCCATTGCCACTCAAAAAACTTATGCACTGGAATCAGGCAACGATTATTGATTGAATTTTTGTAGGAAGCCAAAGTTGCCGCCGTTTCAATTTTTGCATTCAAAGTATTTGCTTTCTTTTGAAAATCTGCTTTTGCCCAGGAAGGAAATAAACCCCATTTTCCAACAACAATTTCGGTAGGAGCTTTATCCATTATAATAGCGGTCTCAGGATAATTGAATCCATTTAACTCCGGAATCAGATGATATTCATTTTCAATTTCGTATGCTGTATAATACTCTTCAAGTTGCTTCGCCGTAAACTGTGTGGAAAATCTGTAGCACATATGGTATGTTTTTAGGGTTAAAAATTCTATAACTTTACACCAAAATTCATTCCCGATTTCAAATGTTTGCTTTAGTCGACTGTAATAATTTCTACGCATCTTCCGAAAGAGCCTTCCGGCCGGAGCTTAACGGAAAACCTGTTGTTGTTCTGTCGAATAACGATGGATGTGTTATTGCCCGAAGCAATGAAGCTAAAGACCTGGGTATTAAAATGGGATTACCCGCGTTTATGCTGAAAGACTTTGAGAAAAACAAAGATCTTCATATTTTTTCCAGCAACTATGAGTTGTATGATGACATGAGTAAAAGAGTGATGAATACCCTCTCAGGTTTTTCTCCGGAAGTTGAAGTTTATTCGATAGACGAAATTTTTCTGAAATTTACCGGTTTCGAAAACTATAATCTGGATGATTACGGTCAGAAAATGAGAATTACGATTCGCAAAAACTGCTGGATTCCTGTCTCTGTTGGTTTTGCTCCAACCAAAGCTTTAGCGAAGGTGGCTAATAAAATTGCCAAGAAATTTTCAGACCGGTGGAACGGAGTTTATGTCATTGATACTGATGAAAAAAGGATCAAAGCTTTAAAATGGTTGCCAATAGAAGACGTTTGGGGAATTGGCCGGCAGCTTTCAAGGAAGTTGATTGCTTGGGGGTGTAAAACAGCTTACGATTTTACACAAATCGATGATTATACCATCCAGAAAGAATTGAGTATTGTTGGATTGAGGCTTAAAAAAGAACTATCCGGTTTTAATTATTTAGATCTCGAAGAAACTGAAAGGAAAAAAGCAATCGCAACAACCAGAAGTTTTGCAAAGGATGAATATCTGTACGAAAATCTTTGTGAAAGAGTTTCAACGTATGCCACCAGGTGCGCCGAAAAACTTAGAAGAGAACAGTCATACTGCAGTAAAGTTGAAGTATTTGTGATTACAAATCAATTTAAAGTGCATGAAATGCAGTACGCAAACAAAGTCATCATCAATCTACCTTTTGCATCGAATTCCGATATTACAATAGCTAAATATGCAAAGAGAGCTTTGGACATCATTTATAAAGCAAATTACGGTTACAAAAAAACAGGTGTTGTTGTTCACGAAATTACTCCGGAACCATACAAACAGGGAAATTTATTTTTTAATGAAAGTCCGAAACATGAAAAACTGATGAAGGTATTGGATCAGTTGAATATTTCCAAAATGGATCCCGTGGTAACACTTGCATCCAATGATCTGAAGAAAAGAGAAAAAATGCTTCGGGAAAGGCTTTCAAAGTGTTATACGACCAAGTGGAATGATCTTATTGAAATATCATGATATTAAAAAAAGCAGAAAATATTTACAGTGAAATTGAATTTTTTCCTGTAAAAAAAGATGGTGACAGATATTATGTGGAAGTCCATAATAACATCGCCAATGGTTTTCCGTCGCCCGCAGAAGATTTTTCGGGCAAACGTATAAGTCTCGACGAAAAGTTTCTTTCAAAGCCAGAAGCAACATTTATCGGCAGGGCAAAAGGAATGTCAAATTATCCGTTCATAATGCCTGGAGATTACATGATTATTCGATCCGACGCAATTGTTCAGAATGGTGATTTGGCTATAGTATACATTTCCGGAGAAGGGTTTTCGGCAAAGAAAATTGATCTGGAGAAGAATTGTCTGACACCATTAAATAACGAGTTTCCGGAAATAGCGATTGGCGCTGAAGAAATTGTGGAAACCAGGGGCGTTGTAAAAACTATATTCAGGGATATAGAATCACTCAACTTTTAGACCTGTGGATTGAATAAAGTAACTATTGTCATTCTACAAAACATGGCAGAATCGCCAGACGCAATAATGTATGAAATATATTTGAATTCATGCAAAATTACCAAATCAAAAGGTAATGAAATTCGATGACTTTTTCCGTGCAACATGGCAAAAAGAGGCCGAACATCCTGTGACTTTTGACAATGAATATTTAAAAAATCTAAATTAGATCAGGCTTTTCTTTAATATACCACTGAAAATAACAAAGAAGTTTTCCCGAGGCCTGACTATGCCTGAAACATGACGCATGATGATCCGTTTATTGAAAATATGCATCATAAAAAAATCTACTTATTAAAAAAAAGTACCATTTAAATTATTCCTATTTTTTAAAGATCAATTCCAACTTGAGTTTCCCTGTATTGAGTATTAATATTTTCTTTAATTATATATCTGGATTTGTCCAGATATGCGGAGTAGTACATATTGGTATCGTAAAGATTTATGTGTAATTCAAATAATGTTTCATACATATGTTGAGTATGTTTTGTCTGAATTATTTTACGCTCTTCTTTTACATCTTCTTCCGTAGTTGAAAATGTAAGAAATCCATTTTTACTTGAAAAAGTCAAAGCCTTAAATTCGTTCAGGTGATTACGGTACCGCACCCCGCAAATATAATGATCACCATCAAAAAATCCTTTTACTTTAGGAACCCATATGGGTCCTCCTTCCCCGATAATTGCCAATTCCAGTATAGGAGTAATTTTAGTTCCATACATTTCATCAACTTCGTCAATAAGTTTTTCAATTGGATTGAGATGAAGTTTGATATCCTGTATGTGGTATTCTGTGATTTCACCATTGTCGTTCTTTGTAAGAGCCTTGTCGCCATTGATCAAACCGCACAAAATACCTTTGTCAGTTTTCACATTGTAAGGGAGATATTTGGAGTACATTTCAAATAATTGAGTATCGAACATAATGTTGATTTTTAATAAACTCTATATAACAAAAAGGAGTCCTAAAAGAGGTCACTATCCTTTTGGCAGAGTTTGCTCAACAATATTTTTTTAAATAAAGTCTGTGTGCAACTGTGGATTAGCCGGGGATTTAAAAAAAATACTTTTCAGAGTAATAAGACATATACTATCTCACAAAACTGTTAAAAGAACCAATTATTTTATACTGCTGTGATACATTAAATATTTATGTCTACATTCATAATGAGATTTTTTATTTTTGCAGAAAATTAAATCCTCTACTACTGAAATATCTAAAAAAAATATTATTTTTATCAGATATTTTAAAACCAAATTACCATGAATACTCATTTTTACTTTAAGCTCCTCTTTTTATTAACACCCCTAGCCGCATTTTCTCAGACCTATGAGTGGCAATGGGTCAGGCAAGGTGGCGGAAACAGTGGTTCCAGTGGTATCGGATTTAATGAGACTACTGATGAGATGATTCGTAGCGTAGCGGTGGATAACCAAAACAATTACTATTATCTTTCTTCTGTATTTCAGGGTACTCCGCAGCTCGACGGTCAACCGGTAACGCATTACGGTTCCAGGGATTTGCTGTTATTTTCGACTGATTGTCTGGGAAATATTCGCTGGAGCCAAACTATTGGCGGTTATGGCGATGGAGAAAGTGCATGGAAACTTGAAACCGATAATAACGGAGGACTTTATATTATGGCTAATGTTGTAAATCAGGCCAACATTAGTGCGCCTGCAACGTATACTGCGACTCACTTTGATACCAGTACTGCTCTGCCTGTAGTAAATGTTGCGTACGACAGCTCCGATCCTGATCCAGGGATCAATACGGCATTCCTTTTAAAGTATAATACTTCAAACGGAACATTAGCATGGCAAAAGCCTCTGCAGGGCAATGTAAGTTATTCGGTAAGATTCGCTGATAATGGGGTGTGGTGTATGGACAGCTCTAAAAATATTCATGCGGTTTTGGGTTTTGCTGCAGGAACGCACCTTGACGGAATGATAACGGTGCCTTCAACTTTTACTAATACATTTCAGTATTATCTTGTAAAATTCAATAACAGTAATGGAAATATGACTCTGGCAACAAATCCGGTTTTACTGCCTGTCTCAGGGACTCTGGCATCAGCTGTTGGCGGAGGCAAGATAAATATGCTGTATGATGAGACTCTGGACAGGTACTACATTGCAGGCTCAAGAAGTTCAAGTTACGGGAGCCCGTTTCCTTTTTCCTATAATTCTGTTCCTTTTAATAATGAAGGATTTATGCTGGCCCTAAATGCTTCCAATGGAAATGAAATCTGGAGAAAAGAGTTCAATACACCTAATTCCATCTATCAGGACGATAAAATATTCGGACTTGTAAAAGATGATGAATCCAATATTTATCTTTCCGGATATTATTACAGGGGAATAGCCCCTACAGCTATCGCTACGTTTGGAACCTACAGTTTCCCTTTACCTTTCAACAGCGGGATCAATCCTTTTGTGCTGAAGATGAATTCTTCCGGAACGGTACAGTGGTCGAAGATTCACGATGGATTAACCCCTACGGCACCCATGGGATACCGGTTTATGAGAGGTTCTCTGGCACTTAATGGTAATGAGCTGGCATTTATCAAAGGCGCAATTGGTGACAAATGGGGAACGTATCAAATGACCAGAGCACAAAATGACCTTGCAGATCCTTTACTGGTAAGACTTAATAAGGATACAGGCGACGTACTCGGAACCCATGAAATACAGGGCAACTTTGGTTTTCAGGATGAGCTTTCGGCAATTGCCGTGGATAATGACGGTAATTATGTACTGGGCGGCCTGTTTCACAGCCAGCTTTTTACAGATCCCTCGGATGGGGTAAATACACTCATAGCAGCTGGAAACAGTGGGAAATCCCAGTTTTTCATTTCCAAACTGGCAAAATCGGCCTGCGGACCGCTGTCACTTGATGAGACATCAGCTCCGGCAGAAATCAGTATATACCCAAACCCAGTACGCGATGTTCTACATATCAACAGCAAAGTAGCTTTAAAATCTTTTGAAATTTACTCTTCATCCGGTCAGCTCGTAAAAACCGGAAATTTAGCTTTGGAAAAATCTTCGGTTGATACAAGTCATTTAAATAAAGGCGTCTATATTATAAAATTAAAAACCGCAAAAACTACGGTACGTGAAAAATTTATAAAGAATTAACTCAAATATTAATACAAAACCTAAATAACATTATTTGAATCAAACATTTTTTCTTATTTTAGGCGTTTTACTTATTTCATTTTTACCAATTATAAGCGTGTCTTCAACTATCATTCAAACATATTGGATTGATGACGGGAAATTTAGAGCGGGAAGGGAAATGGTTATTACACCACTATTCCATTCACTTACAACGTAGTAACGTTTTTTGAAGATTCGACAGTACATTTTGCGTATATAAATATTCATGCTGTAAGATTGTACACGATTTTTCAAATTTTCACGACCTTATTAATTATTTTTCCTTTGGTACGGGAAGACAGAAAGTTACCATGACACATTAATAAACTTTTAGTTATTTTCAAGTACATGAACCAGCTCCACTGCAAAAGAAGATTTTAAAACAAATAAATTAAATCTGAAAAATGATTCAATACTTTTTTCATTCACTTGGATTTAAACGCATTAAATCGGTTTAAAAATAAAAGTTTAAATTTGTTCTATGAGGTTAAAATGCAGTAATTCCGGATTGATTTATATAAGTCAAAGAGTTATTTTAAGTATTAAAAAACCCAATTCTCCTGAAGGAGCTAAAGTTTTAGGTAAGCCGGTTTTGATAAATGTAGATAATATTATTTTTTTAAGCTACAGTAATGACGGGCACGTTACTTTTTTCATGCAAAATGGGTTTGAAATATCGGTTAACGTATTTTTCTCAGAAGCTGAACAGATTCTAAACAGTGCTATGCAGGCAAAGGAAGACGAAATTAATTAGCATCGGAATTTATTATTGCATCAACTAAACTGAGAAGGTGATTTTAAATCAATCTCAAACATCGATATATAATTAAAACTCGTCTTCCAGCTTATCATAAAGTCTCTGAAACTGTTTGAAATTTTTTAAGTACACTGCATGATTTTGCTTATTCGGCTCATACATTTGTTCATTGTCGTCTGTTATATCTGCTGCTGTGTACTCTTCTAAAGGCTGCTTCAGCGTAATTCCTAATGCTTCCATACCTATTAGTGCAGCTCCCCATGCGGAGCTTTCCACTGTATCTTTAATGAAAACGGGTTTGTTAAAAATGTCTGCTAACATTTGAATCAAATTCTGTGACCGCGCTAAACCGCCACTTACATAGATCTTTTGAATTGAACCGGTATTTTCCTCCAACGCAATTCCAACACTGTAGATGGCGAACAGCATGCCCTCCATCATTGCCCGTGCAAAGTGGGCAGAGGTGTGGTGCAACTGTATTCCAAAATAAACTCCTTTTGCATTGGAATTCCAGTGCGGAGCACGCTCACCAGTTATATATGGTAAAAAAATCAAGCCTTCTGATCCTGGAGCAACTGAATCTATCATTTCGTTTAAAAAATGGGTAAAATCCTCATCCTTTATTTTTATGGTCGATTCGTTTAAGAAGGTATTTCGGAACCAATTTCGCAAAACACCACCATTATTAACAGCTCCTCCAATTATATACTCATTCGGTCTGAGAAGATAACTGAATAACCGTTGTTTTTGCTCCGGATTTGGCAGCGAAGAGGCAACCCGTATAGCTCCGCTGGTACCAACAGTTACAGAAGCCACTCCTGGTTCTATAGCTCCAACTCCCAGATTAGCCAGACATCCGTCGCTACCACCGATAACAAACGTAGTACCTTCTGGGATGCGCATCGAGGCTGCTGTGTTTCGGTTTTGCAATGTGAGAACATAATCAATCGGTACAGGTGCAGACAGTTGTTCGGCAGAGATTCCTGCCAAATTCAGTGCTAAATCAGACCATACTAACTTATGTATGTCAAACAATCCCGTAGCCGATGCAATGGAATGATCAACCACATAGATCCCAAAGAGTCGGTAAAAAAGAAATTCCTTAATACCAATAAATTTATGAGACCGGATAAACACTTTTTCATCACAGGATTTCATCCATATTAGTTTGCAAAGCAAAGTCATGGGATGAATGGGCGTTCCGATCTGTTGATATAATATTCTTCCTTCTTCATTTGTCTTCAATCCGTTAGCTATATCTTCACTTCTCCGGTCAGCCCAGATAATGCAATTCGTGAGTGGACTGCCTGATTCGTCAACAGCTATCAGTCCATGCATGGCACTGCTAACAGAAACACATACAGGCTTCAGCATCTTATAAGGATCCTGTAATTCATTCATTACACGCGCAATCGACTCAATACACGCCTTAAAAATAACCTCAGGATCCTGTTCGTAATGTCCTTCCAGAGGATTCAGTATAGGATAAGATATACTTTGTATTGCCAGGACTTTGCCTTTCAGGTCAAATGCAACGGCTTTTGTAGACGACGTACCAATATCTAATCCTATTATCATAATTTTTAGTCAGTAATTTAAAGTGATTATATTTACCATCTAAATTACATTAGATTTTGGCAAAATGCAAAAAATTAATAGGGATTGATGGCTGTAAGTATGGATGGGTAGCTGTTTCATTGAATTGCAGTTCTGCAAACCTCTTTAAAAGTCTGGCAGATCTGATACGTTTTTATCCTGAAAACAGCATGTTCATGATTGATATGCCTGTTGGTCTCGCCAATGTTGATCTTACTGAAAGAAATTGCGAAATGCTAAACCGAAAAATTTTATCCAAAAAAAGAAAAGCGAGTCTGTTTTCAGTGCCGTGTCGGGAGGCAATATATGCTTCATCATATGAAGAAGCTAATCAGATAAATAAAGAAATAATTAATAAAGGGATTTCCAAACAATCCTGGGGTATAGTTCCAAAAATCAGAGAAGTCGATCAACTTTTACAAAGTAACCGAAGCCTTGTAGATAAAATCAAAGAATCACATCCTGAGGTTGCGTTCCATTTTTTGAACAATCACCAATCTATGGAATTCAATAAAAAGACAGATAAGGGTCAGCAGGAAAGATTGCAGGTGTTAAGCAATTACTCCGATAAAGCAGAAATGATCTATAATAATTCGATGCGTAACTTTAGACGAAAACATGTTTCTGCAGATGATATTTTAGATTCTATCTGCCTGGCAGTGACCCTTGAGGAGATGGTAAATTCTGGCAGTTCTTTCGAGACCAATAATTTAGATATTTTGGGAATACCTATGAAAATACATTATTTTGCAAAGTAAAATTAATCATCTCGTATGATTTTTTTTCACAATAGATATTACCATTTAGTTTTAAATATTAAATTAAATATCAAGAAATAGTTTAAAAAACGATCTGAAAAAGCATTATTATTCCAATAGACGTTTTACATCCTTAAAATTTATGGCATTTTTATAAGAGAAAACATTCTTCATATAATATTAACCATTATCTTCCTCTTTGGCACCAAAAACTTTTTCACGATGGTTGATTCCCCAGTCTTTCATAGCATAAATTATCGGCGTCAGTGTATCTGCGTAAAGTTCTCTTGTATAAGTTATTTTTACCGGATAATCATTGGTAATTGTTCTCTTTATGAGCTCGTGCTGTTCTAATTCTTTTAATTCTTTCGCTAAAACCTTGGGAGTGATTCCGGGAATACTGTCCTGAATATCAGTAAACCTGTCATTTCCTACACCAATAGATACAAGTATTGGAAATTTCCATTTTCCGCTCATAACATCTAGAAAATCACGTACCGGTTTTATTGTGTCAATGCAATTGTTGTAACCTCGTTTTACTGCCATATTATTACTAAAATTAAATGCACTTTCCTTGAGGAAAGGACTATACAAAGTAAAGCATTTTATTCGGAACTTTGTTTAAGGTTATAAAATAGATTTTGAAATAATGAACAGAAATATGACAGAAGACATTCAGCAAAACAATTTTACATTTAAAGAGGTATTACGATCAAGAAAATCATGCCGCGGATTTTTAGATACACCCATAGCAGAAAATATCATTACTTCTATACTGGATGATGCAAAATATTCACCCTCAAACTGCAACACTCAGCCTTGGGAAACGCACATCATTTCAGGAAATAAGTTAAGAGAATTGTCAGAAACTTTGGTAAGAGAAAACAAAGCAGGAAGATTTTCTCCTGATTTTAGTTTCGATGTTAATGATTATCATGGCCAATACAAAGAGCGGTATTTTAACCTTGGTCAGACCATGTATGAAGCGTTTGATGTCAAACGTGAAGATAAAGAGGGACGAAAAGAAATTTCAGACAGGAACTATACTTTCTTTAATGCACCCCATGTTGCAATACCATTTATGCCGTCGTTTGGTGATAATGTACGTGTAGGTGGTGATATTGGAATGTACGGGCAAACCTTCCTGTTATCCCTTACAGCTCATGGTCTCGCCGGCATCCCGCAGACAGCACTGGGCTTTTTCGCTGGAACCATAAGGGAAATCCTGAATGTGCCCGAAGAGTTTAAAATGCTTTTTGGAATTTCATTTGGCTACGCGGATCCCAATTCACCAAGCAACTCAATTAAGCTCGGACGAGAGCCCATTACCAGCAATGTCACTTTTCATCAATAATACATAGAGGTTGAAATGGAAAATAACAAAAATAGAAAAATGATCATCGGCCTGACTTCCGGCAATGGTTATGGCTTCCAACCAGGAGCATGGCGTACACCAGGTATTGATCCAACAGACTACACAAGTTATGACGCCCGCGTGAGACACGCGCAAGCTGCAGAACGTGGGAAGTTTCAGTTCATATTCCTGCCGGATGGTCCTTTCACTGATGATTCTTCTCTTCTCGAAACCGAAGCGCCCAACTTCAATCTCGATGTGATGATGACATTGGCTGCCGTGGCAAGGGAAACCAAACATATTGGCCTGGTTGCCACAGGTTCGACTACTTTCAATGCGCCATATACATTGGCGAAACAGTTCAAGGCACTCGATATCATGAGCCACGGCAGAGCGGGCTGGAATGCCATTACTTCCACCAATAATGATGTGGCTGCGATCTACGGACAAACCATTCCTTCAAGCAGAGACCGTTATGGTCGTGCTCATGAAGTGGTTCAGCTGGTTCAGGCATTTTGGGGAAGCTGGGGAAAAGATGCATGGGTACACAACCAACAGACCGGACAGTTTGCAAAGCACGATGAGATTGCCGGAGTCAGCCTAAAAGGCAAATATGTAAATGCCAGGGGAACGCTGTACATTCCGCCATCTGAACAGGGACAGCCAATCGTTTTTCATGCGGGCGGAAGTCTGAACGCTCATGAGTTGGCGGGAAGGTTTGCAAATGTAGTGATCGGCGCTGCCTTCACGATTGAAGATGGTATACAACAACGCAACGCATTTCGTGAGTCAGCGAAAAAATATGGACGTGATCCTGATGAGATCAAGTTTATCGCAGGAATGATGACCACCATTGTTAAAGACCGTCGCACAGCGCTAGACCGTAGGTTGCAATTAATGGGACACCTTCTCCCACAGCGTGTAGCTTATCTTCAGCAGATGCTTGGTATCAGACAGGATCTTAATGATCTAAATGAACCGCTCTCCGAAGAACAATTGCAGGTGGCGCGTCCATCGCCTTATGATCCTCGGTCTGCAAATGCCCTTAAAATTGCGAAGGAAGGCTGGAGTCTGAAGGATGTCATTGCACACGGGATCATTGATTACCATCCCTCCATTGTGGGACCTGGTGTTGAGGCGGCCGATCACATGCAGGCTTGGTTTGAGGCCGGAGCCTGCGATGGTTTTTGGATCTCGCCCGATATACTGGATGATGGGATTGATGCCTTTGTTGACGAAGTAGTTCCGATTTTACAGCAGCGTGGACTTTTTCACGAAGACTATGAAGGCACAACATTAAGAGAGCATATCGGTGCCCCTGAACAATATGGAATTGACCCAAGGGTTTAAACAGAAAATTATTAATTATAAAATTTAAGAAATATGAACATAGGAATTGTAGGAACTGGAGCCATAGGCAGTCTTTTGGCTCAGAAATTATCTAAAGCAGGACACAGTGTGAAAGTGACCAACACGCGGGCAATGCCTGAACTGGAAAAAATTGCGGCCGATTTGGGAGCAAAAGCCGCAACACTACAGGATGTGGTAAAAGATGTTGATGCCATCATCTTTTCTATGCCTTTCAATGCGTATAAAGATCTGCCAAAGGATTTACTAAAAGAGGTGCCTCAGGATGTGGTGGTGATGGATACATCAAATTATTATCCTTTCAGAGATGGCAACATCGCAGAATTAGAGGAGATCACGGAAAGCGAATATATTTCAGGCATATTAGACCGACCGCTTGTTAAAGTGTTCAACAATATTCTGGAAGGAACCTTAAAACATAAGGGCACAGCAACCGGGACAAAAGGGAGAACAGCCATTTCTATAGCGGGCGATAACGAGGAACATAAGAAGGTTGTTGCTCAAATAGTAGATATTACAGGTTTTGACACCGTTGATGGTGGCACATTGGCTGAATCGTGGAGACAGCAGCCGGGAACTCCAGCATATTGTACAGAACTCGAAGAAGCAGAATTAAAAAAAGCATTGGACAGTGCTGAAAAAGGAAAAGCTCCTGGCATAAGAGATTCAATTATGGACGGTTTGAGAAGTAAAGATTCCTGGCCGACTTACGAAGAAATTTTAGCAGGTAACCGTTTGAAACAGATAGGAAAAAATTAAATCAATACTTAAAATACGTAATAATGAAAATTTTGTATACAGCACAGGTCACCGCAACTGGTGGAAGAAATGGACAGGTAGTAAGTGATAACGGAGTTTTAGATCTACAAGTGAGAGCACCAAAGGCAATGGGCGGCTCTAACGATGAGTACACCAATCCGGAGCAACTGTTCGCAGCCGGTTATGCAGCCTGTTTTGACAGTGCGCTTAACCACACCATTCGTCTGGAAAAAGTAGAAACGGGAGAAACCTCTGTTAAGGCAAAGGTGTCGATCGGTCCTTTAGATGGTGGAGCTTTTGGATTGGCTGTGGAGCTTGCCGTTAATATTTCGAATGTTTCTATTGAAGAAGCAAATCGTCTTACTGAGCGTGCGCATCAGGTTTGCCCATACTCAAATGCCACTAAAAATAATATTCCAGTCAGCATCGTTACTACAAATGATTAAGCTAGAACCTTAGTTTTGTCAGCTATCACAGATTTAATTTAAATAGAGTACAAATGAATAACAGTCAAAATCCCACGATTCTGGTTTTGGGAGCCAGCGGAACAATCGGGAAACATGTAGTTAAAGAACTTGGAGACAAATCCGTCAACGTGCGGATAACTTCCAGAAAACAGGAAGAGGTGGAAAAGCTTCGCAGCGAAGGCAGGGATTGCAGATTTCTTGATTTGGATGATCCTGCTACATTTGCTCTGGCACTCACAGGGGTAGACCGGTTTTTTTTACTCACAGGCTACACCGTTGGTATGCTTACCCAAAGTAAAACCTTGGTGGGCGCTGCAAAAAAGGCTGGTGTAAGACATATTGTGCACATAGGTGTTTTTGCTGAATGGGATACTACAGATGCCCACTTTGCATGGCACCAGTTGATCAAAAAATACATTGAAGCAAGTGGTATCGCATGGACACACCTTCATCCCAATATGTTTATGGAAGCCTTAACAGGTGCCTACCTTCCAAAAAACCTGACATACACCACCTACTGGAAAGACCGAAGAGTGGGCTATATTGCCGCAAGTGATATTGCTGCAGTGGCCGCGCAGGTTCTTGCAGATGGTCCTGAGCGCCATTCAGCTAAGGATTACTGGCTGAGTGTGGAGAGCTACAATGGAAAAGAAATTGCCCAGCTGATGAGCAAAGTCACAGGACTTGAGATCAAATGTGAGGAAAAAGGACTGGAAGAATTCAAGGAACTGATCGAAGACTGGATTGCGGGCGGTGCAGACAGATGGTACGCAAGCGCCAATATAGAATTTGTCAAACAAATGTTGGACGGGCGAATGTCTTATATGTCTATGGTTCAAAATGACATTCCCTATATCCTGGGCAGACCTGCAAAAACTGTTGAAGAATTTTTAACTGAATATAAGGAGCTGCTGATCGGTTCTGCAACGGAAAATATTTAGAATGACTTCCCTTATGGGTATTTCAATAATGGTATTGAGAATTTTATTATTTCTTTTTGGTGTGCATGTATTACTGATGAGATTATTTTTATTCCTGTATATTTTTGCACATCACATATGGGCTAAAAGAATCGGTTGTCATTTAGTGTATTATTACAGCGAATAAACCAGTATAATTTAAGTTATATGACTAAATGGTTTTAAACAAAATTGAAAATAAGTTTAGCAACCTATAATTCCTTATTCTTAACCTCAAAAAAAAAATTATGCACAAACAGTAATTTATATTATGACATCTTTATCATAGAGTACCAGTAATTTTATAGGCCCTCAATACTTAAAAAGAGTTGAGGGTTTTCTGTTTACCAATCAGTGTAGTTATTTTACTACATGAACTTCCATTTTCTACTACAAAGAAACTTTTATCGCTACCGTAGATTTGTATTGTTCAAAAGAGAACAGAAAATCAAAAATTAAAATTAAAAAAAACTCTCATGAAAAAACAAATCGTAATCGCAGCTTTAACTTTCGGAGCAATTATATTAGGAACGAGTAATGTTCAGGCACAGAATACCAATGCAACCACAACCGTAAACATTACTCTGAATGATGTAATTTCTATCGATACCGGAAGTACCGCAATCGGTAACAATGTGGACTTTAACTACGCTACTGCAGCAGATTACAATTCTGATCAAACGGTTAATAAAGCCAACTCTTTAAAAATCACTTCTACGAAAAACTTTAACGTTAAGGTAAAAGCAGGAGGGGCTAATTTCCTGAACGGAACAAACACAATCCCTGTAAATGTTTTGACAATTAAAGCCGCTGCATCTGCGGGAACAATGGGAGGAACAAAAACAGCTGTGGTTTTATCTCAAACTGATCAGACTTTAGTTTCAAATGCTCCACTGGGAAGTGCTTTGACATTGAATTTGGACTATATGATTCCTGCTGCAAAATCATCATCTTCTGATATTTTAGGTAAACCAGCCGGAACTTACACGCAAACAGTGACTTATACTGCAACTGCTTTATAAAAAAAATTTCATATTAATATTTTGTGATTTGGTGTTTCGAAGGCTTTCTGCGGGGAGCCTTCGATTTTATATGTTTAATATAGATATAAAGAAAATCGGAATAGTGGGAATCAGAATCTTTAAGAAGCAAAGTAAAATCCTTGTTATTATCTGCGTAAACAATACATAGTTTTGACAGCGAATGAAGAGATTATTATAAATTATTCATTATCATTTTAAAAAGCTTTATTAAATAGCCACCTGTTAGGAGAACAAAAAACAAAGGATGCTACAGAGCATCCTTCATTTCCTTACTGATCCATTCTGTTTCTTTTTTATCCTTCAAAAAGTAATTCCACCAATCCATAATCCGGTTGTTTAGATCCACTATTTCCTTCGAATTTGTTGTAATACTGTGCTTTTGGGTATCATATAATAGTGCCACGGCTTTTTTCCTGTTTCTCAGAAGTCCCATAAAAAAATTCATTGCATGAATGGTGGGAGCATTGGTATCTTTCTTTCCGGACCACATCAGCACAGGCGCATTGACATTCTCCACATAATTGACAGGGTTATTGCGAAAGTACAACTCCTTATTTTCAGCATACGAGGCATTCATCGCAAACTGCCCGGACTCGAATCTTGAATAGTCTGCCACTTTAAAAAGCTCATTAAAGGAAAAATAAAAACTGGTGATATCTCCTAAAGAAGCACCTGATACGTAAGCAGCAAACCTGTCTGACTGAGTTGCAATAAAATTAGTTTCATAACCTCCTAATGAATGTCCTATCAATCCTGCTTTTTGTGCATCAATATTGTCATTTTTAAGGATGGAATCCAAACCTGCATTCACACAGTCCAGAGCTGCCCTGCCCATTCCCCTTCCATCAGGTACAATATCTGGCTGAAATACAAAATAACCGTTTTCCAGCAGTAACTTTTTACTAAAGCCGTTATTCCCGGGTTCGGACGACAAAAATTTATTTGCTCCGGTGTTCAGTATTCCGTAAATATGAACTATCACAGGATATTTCTTTTGAGGATCGAAATCAACAGGATAATATAATACTCCCTTTAAAGGCTGCCCCAGACTGTTTTTATAATGGAGAATCTCCTGCTTAAGACGCGCTATCCTTTTTTCCGCCGGACTGCTTCTGTACAGCAGTTTAATTTTTGGACTGCCGGATTCTCTTATATTCAGTTCCGCAGGCCGGTTAAAATTCTCCTCTACAGAAAAGAAAATTGAAGCTTTGGGACTGTACGTAAAATCCCTCAAATGCTCTTTTGTAAAAGGTATAATTTCAGTAAGCCTGTCCTGATCATAAGCATAATATGCGGTATCATCCTGCAGGTATCTGCTAACGTTCAGAAGAATACTTTGCCCTGCTTTTATCTGGCTGACTGATGCAGTAAATGTACTGAACACATGAACGACTTCAGGATTAAACTTATAGAATTTCACTTTCTCTCCCTTGCCTATATTAAGCCACTCCGGGGATTTTGATTTTAAGTGATATTTCAGAAGATCAGTGTCCGTTTCAAACAGGATTTCACCCGTACCCGTAAATACAGGATTGGAAGCCTGTAGAGGCAAGTGAAGATTTTCCGATTTTTTACTGACGTGATCGTAAAGTGACCACCCTTTCCTGTTGACTTCATACCCCAGCGTATATCTTCTGTCGGCAGAAGCTGTGAGTCTGCCGGTTCGCTCAAATATTCTTTCTGACTTTCCGGTTTCCGTATCATAAATATTAATTTCAAACTCCCTCTCTCCCGTATAACTGAATCTTTCATCACTGCTGTATGCCCAAAGAAACCGTGAATCCAGCATCCCGAAATAATTATTAAATTGTTGTACAGGCAGTTGTTTAACTTTATCATCCCCAACATTCCAAATATAATAATCATGAAGGATACTTCCTGTTTTCTGATCTCTCAGTGTTTTATCACCTGCATACCATATTTCGGGCATAGTATTTTTAACAGGCATCTCTGTTTTTTGAAAATCAACCAGAAAGACCTCTTCATTATTTATCTGAGTTACATTTATCCTGTCGCCTTTGGATGAGATGACCTCATCACCCTGAAATATTTTATCATCAGAAATCCTTAATAGAGCTACACTAAAAAGATTACTATTCCCGACAGCTTTGTTTTTATTGACTGTCAGAAATTTCCCTGAATCCAAAAACGCTGTTTTATTGATTTTATCGCCGGTATTATAAACCTGCTTCATCCGTTGACCGTCCCATTTAATAATTTCAGTGGTATTGCCTGCCCCTTTTCTCACAGCATACGCTGACTTCCCGTTACCAATCAGATCTGTAACAAGCGTCTGCGTTTTCAGGAGGTTTCCATTCTGATTGTACACCGTAATGTTTCCTTTACCGTCCCCGGTTACAAACTGTTTGTGATCTTTCAGAACTATGATACGTTTAACATCATCAAAAGATTTTACCTTTCTATTTTTGAGATTTAGAAGACTGGCTTTATTATACCCTGATAACAATACTGTTTCATTATTCAAAAACGAAACATCAGCCTGACGCAGTATGGTGTCTGCTATTGGATTTGCAGATTTGCGGTCGAATATCAGAACGGTATCGCTGTTGGTTTTGTATGTTTTATGTAAAACTACATACCGCTGATCAGAAGATGCAGCTAAAATTCGGATATTCGCATATTCCCGAATATTGTTCTCCAATGATCCCCCTGTATTCTGTGCAGAAATACAAATTCCTGCACAGAAAATCAGAAGTAAAAATAACCTGACCATCAGTATCCCTGGTTTTGAGGATTCAGGTTTTTATTCAAAAGCAGCTCGCTTTGGGGAAGAGGCCAGAACTGATGGAAATTTTTCCAGTTGGGTTTGGTCTGAATCAGTGTATTCAGTAAACCAAATCTCTTCAGTGTCAGGAAACGGTTTCCCATTTCTGTAAAGAACTCTTTTCTGTTTTCCTTTACAATCTCATCAAGTATTACCTGCTGCGTTACTGAAACGGGAAGCAAGACCTGACCTGACCTTTGCCTGACCGGATTGATAAACGGTATCGCTTCCGCCGTTTTGTTCTGCCTTGCCAATGCTTCTGCTAAAAGCAGATACGCTTCCTCAAGCCTGAATACAATGGAATATTCAGTTGTGTTGGCAGATCTTGCCTTGTATTTTTCAATACGGTACCATGTTGTTCCGCCAACGGTTACCGCAGCCATCCATTGAGATTTTCGGAGATCACCGGCAGTAAATGCACTGACCAGCGATGATGACGCTGCAACATAAAGCGGTGCCGCATTCGCAAAATAATAGGCTGTTGCTTCCTTGACGGCATCTGTATTGTTTCTTGGTTTGAGCTGCCAGATGATGTGCGTTCCCGGTTTCAGAAATACTTTTGTCAGGTCATTCTGAAACTGATACAGTGAACTCTGAACCACAGATTTCAAAACAGTTTCTGCCTGCTGCGACTTCAGCTGCTGCATGTACACTTTTGCAAGCAGCAACTGGGCAGCCTTCTTATTGATGAAAATTCTTTCTGTATTCCGGTAAGCATCCGGAAGTAATCCCACCGCTTCCTCCAGATCCATCTCAAGTCTGTTCATGACCTCAGCAGACGGTGTTTTGGATATTGACTGATTGATCATATAGTTCGTTGTAACAGGATATGGTATATCCCCATAGATTTGCTGAAGATAAAAGAAGAGCAGGGATCGTATAGCCAAAGCCTCCCCTTTGATTCTCTGGCGGTCTGCAGACCCTATGCCCTGCGAATATTCAATCCCCTCCAGAATCGTATTACAGACATAGACTTTCTGATAAGCCGCTGTCCAGAATGAAGAAGTTGTTGCATTGGCGTCATTGAGCGTATTGTTGGCAATCTCCAGCAACCCGCTCGTATTGCTTAAGGCATAGAAATCAAGATCGTCCGTGTAAAGACCAAGGCTGTATCCGCTTTGGTCTCCTGAGACCGGAGAAGAATCGAAGAGTCCGGCATAAAGCCCGGACAGGACTGAATTTGCTGTCTGTACGTTTTCAAAAACAGTCTCCGACTGAATCTGATTTTCAGGAAGATCCGTCTCAAGTATTTTCTCACAGGAAAAGAGCGTCAAGTATACAAAAACCGCTCCTGCCCATTGTATTGAATATAGTGTTAATTTTTTCATTGTTGTATGTTTATTGATTATCATTAGTTATGTTCCGCATACATTGTTCTGCCATTACAGGCTCAGCTGCAGTCCGAAAGAAACCGTTCTGAGGGGTGGTAAAAATGTCGCAGATCCGAGTTCAGGGTCAATGCCGAAAAATTTAGTCAGCGTTACAAGGTTCTGTCCCTGAAGAAAGATTTTCACTTCCCTGAAAACCGTCTGCTTCAGGGGTATGGAATAATTTAGCTGAACATTTTTAAGCCTTATAAATGATGCATCGGAAACACTGGCATCACTGGTCTGGAACAAGGTATGCGAAGGATGCGGAGTCGGCCGGTAAGGCATGTACAATCCGGTTGGATTTTCCGCAGACCAGACATTCAGTGCTTCCACAGGAAGATTGTTCATATTTCCGGGTGAGGCTATAGCCGCATTGTAATTCCTGCTTTGTTGCTTTACAAACTGTATCAGAAATGACAGGTTCAGATTTTTATATGCCATATTGCTGCTGAGTCCCCCAAAAAACTTCTGTCCGATATTTCTGACCAGCTGGCGGTCACCGGCAGCTGAAATCGTGCCGTCACCGTTAAAATCCGTGAACTGATAAACACCTGTTGCCGGATTGATTCCGTTCAGCTGATAGACTTTGATAATGCTCACCGGCTGGCCTACAACATACGTATTGGCATAAGTGGAACCTTCGATCCCCGGAAAAGAGATCAGCTTATTCCGTGGGAAACTTATGTTAAATGAGGAATTCCATGTGAAGTCTTTTGACTGTATAATTTTCCCGCTGACCTCTATTTCAAGTCCTGTATTCTGAATCACGGCATCCAGGTTGGAAAGCACCGACGTAAATCCCGTTACCGCAGGAAGCTGATATCCTACCAGCTGATTGCCTGAACGGTTTCTGTAATAGGCACCGCTCAAATTCAGCCTGTTCTTAAATAGTCCCAGTTCTAAGGCTGCTTCCATCTTCACAGTCCTTTCCCAACTGAAATCAGGATTATAGAGCTTCGAAGGAATCAGACCCGTGACCCCGTTATAGATCAGTGTTGAAGTTGTGAACGTGTCCAGATACTGGAAATCGCCTATATTGTCACTTCCTGATGTACCGTAGCTTCCTCTCAGTTTTCCAAAACTCAGCCAGGAACTGTCCTTTAACCACTGCTCTTCGGAAAAAAGCCATGCAGCACCTACCGCTCCAAAGTTTGCATATTTGTTGTTGGGTCCGAATCTGCTGCTGCCGTCCCTTCTTCCCGTAATATTCAGGATATACTTTTTATCAAACTGATAGTTCACTCTCCCAAAAAATGCAGCATAGCGGTATTCCGTATTGATATGGTCCAGTATCACCTTGCTCTGTGCAGCACCGATGTTGTAAATAAAGGAATTGCTTTCAAATCCTATCCCCTGTATCGCTCCCTGCCCTGCCTTATCCCTCTGATAAGTGGCTCCGGCAAGAATATCAACCTGATGCTTATCTTTTTTCCACAGATAGCTGAGCTGAGGTTCGACGATCATTGAAAACCTGTTGTTGTTACTTTTGGAAGCCTGTGAATTGGCAGGGGTTGTTCCTGATGCAGGATTGAATGCCGTATTGGGACGGAGTGACCATTCCTCCAGTGTCTGATACGTAATCCCGCCGTTCAGCTTAATCTTGAAATTCCTGAACGCTTCATATTCCGTGCTCATATTCGTCAGAAACTGAAGCTGATCATTGGAATAGGAATTTTCATAGGCAGCTACCGGATTGGTAAACGTTCCGCTTTCCCAGTTCAGGCTCCCGTCAGGAGAATACAGTGACGGGGCATTGGGAGAAAGAAGATGAGCAGATCGTGTAATGTCGGAACTGATCAGATTGTTGTCCATCGCAGAAAACTGGTTGGACATATTGAAAGTGAACCTCCTGTCCAGGGAACGGTGATTGATATTTCCGGAAACCGTGTTGGTCCTGTATTTGAAATCCTGCCCGAAGACAGTCGCCTGTTCATTGTGTCCAAGGCTCAGCAAGAATGCGGTTGTTTCACTTCCCCCGCTCAACGAAAGCTGATTGGCAGAGAATGTAGCCTGATCTCCGATCAGTTCCTTCCGCCAGTCCGTAAAACGGTTTATATCCCATTTGCCATTCACATCATACGCCGTTGCAGGATATACTGAAATATTAGCATTTACATACGCTTGTTTCCTCATGCTGATATACTGCTCAGTATTCATCATCTTCAGATTTGAAACAGCATGGCTCAGACCATAGGAAGAATTTAAAGTCACCCGAACATTACCCTTCTTCCCTTTTTTAGTCGTCACCAATATCACCCCATTCGCACCTCTCGAACCATAAATTGCTGTAGCATCAGCATCCTTCAGAATCTCAAAACTTTCTATATCATTTGGATTGATCGCATTTAACGGATTGATATCTGCATTAGGCAATACCCCACCCGCATATCTTGAGATCGTGCTTCCACCTACAGGAACCCCGTCAATAATATACAGTGGAACATTCCCGTCAACTTCAGAATTCCCGCGGTTACGGAGGGAATTCCTTCCCCTGATCTGAATGTCAAATCCAGCACCTGCTACACCGGAACTCTGGGTAATCGAGACCCCTGCCATCCTACCCTGCGCTGCTGCAAGTACATTGGTGACAGGTTGGTTCTCAATATCTGCCGAAGCAACCTTCGAAATACTGCCCGTTCTTTCCCTGTCACGAACTTTATAGTATCCTGCATTGAGCACCACCTCATCAATCCCCTTCACATCACCGGGACGAATAGAATCGCCTTTGACAGCTGTGCGTGTTGAGTCCACAGCACTTTTCTCTTTCCCTATCCCTTTCTCTTGATTAATTTTGTTCTGAGCCTTCACCGAACTGCATATCACAGCCAGCATAAAGACACAGCCCATACTTCCTATGTTATAATAGGATTTTTTCATAGTTTTGTAATGTTTTAAATTAACTTAAAACAAGGTTGCTCCATTTCCACAGTTTTAGTCAGCTCTACGGAACGGAGCACCTGTTTTTTCCAATCTGTTTTTTATAGATCTATTTCATTAATTTTAAGTTAGTCATATTAATTCGCTACCATCAGTTTTATTCCTGTTCTTCACATACTTACCCCTACATCCCAATCCCAACCTACACAAGAACAAGGCTTCCCAAATGCCCATCGGCCTGAATTAAAAAAAAAAAATCAAAGATGACTACGTCCGGGCACCGGAAAGCATTAATTAAATAATTAATATGAATGAAATTTATCCCAAGAAAGCCTAATCAGTAAGCCGCAATAGGTTGTACACCCTACTGTATCATGTCAAGATACTCTATGTGGTGAAGCAGGCTTAGATTAATTAAGTGGAAAAAACGGACAGCATTAAAAGAAAACAGCATGGACTCAACAATATCTGCCCTTAGGTACTGGTATACCGTGCATACAGATAAGAGAGCCCACGCCTAGGTCGTGAGCTTCAATACTTATCCTCTCGTATGCAAAAATTACCAGTTTTTAGGGCGAGATTCTAAGCAATAGCTTCTATATTTTTTGAAGTATCGCAAAGTTACATTTCTGTAACTTGTTTTACAAATATAATAAAATTTAATGATGTGGTGTAATTATCCCACGTTATTTTTTGCAAATTTAAAGAAATTGTCTTTCACGTACATAATGTTATGATGACAGATAAAATAAAAAAAGACTTCTTAACTCTTTTTGGTGAGAGAATTAAAGAACTACGAACAATTAAAAACCTTAGCTATAGGAAATTTGCGCAAAATTGCGATATTGATTATAGTGATATAAGTAAGATAGAAAAAGGAAAAAAAGACATACAGTTAACTACCATGTTACAACTAGCAACTGGTCTTGATTTATCAATCAAAGAACTCTTTGATTTTGAATTTGATTTGGCTAGCTATAGAATAGATGATATATAATCAAGACTATCATAAATGAAAAATATTTACTTCAGATTATCGATGTTGTGATGTTCCAGAAAATTACCAATATTTATGGTTCGGTTAGTGACCTCTTATCATTATTTGATGATTTATTAATGTATATTTGAGAATTATTTTTTTACAATCGAATGAATTATATTTTATCAAAAATTGACCAGAGAATTAATTTATTGAATTCTTTAGGTAAAAAACAGGAACTTAAAACTCATCTCCAATCAAAATTGGAGTTCTATTTAATATTCATTTTGGGATACCTTTGGAATAAAAATCTTAAGAATATTTCTGATGAAAAAAAAGAGGAGGTTTTAAACATCATCTTAAAACCTTCAATTGGAAGTATAATTTCTCTTTCTCGTACATTAGATATAGATGCCGAAATTTTCGGCAACAAAAAACTAAATAAGTTAAGAGAGTCAATTGATAAATATCCAAATTTAAGAAATGAACAGATTGGGCACGGCTATACCTTTGAAGATGAAATTGATAGTATAATAATCTCTTTTATGGATATCCTTGAGCTGTTTCAAGATACGAATTCTCCAATCTTTGAAGATCACGATTTGATTTTTGTAAGCAGCTTAGATGATGGATTTTACAAGGGAATTAATTATAAAGCAAATGGCTCTGACTATACATTATGGACATGTCCTATACAGGTTCAATCATTTGAGGTAAATTCTTTGTATATTAAATACAATAATAACACGTATTTTAGATTATCTCCTTTCATAATAATCAGCGATGATTCTGAATTCTACACCTTCTCATCAATCGAAGAAAAACTCACTGGCCGAACAAAATTCAATCAACTATTGAAAACAAGTAAGTTAATTCAAGATTTGCCGGAATTGACTACAATAAATGTATCCGAAGATCGATACAAAATCAAAACTTCTAATGGAACAATAATAAATAAATTTTCAAAAGATTGGAAAAAATACATTGATGTTGGAATCAGTAATCAAATTACAAATTTTCTTACAAAAAATCAATCATCAGTATTCGCAACTTTATGGGGACATGGTGGTATAGGAAAAACATCAGCAATACAAAATGTTTGCGAAGAACTTTCACAAAGGGAGTATAAAAAGTTTGATTATATCATTTTTCTGTCAGCAAAGGATAGATATTATAATTATTATAAAGGTGTAATTGAGGAGTTGCAAGGAAATTTTAGTAGTTATAACGAAATTATTGAATTTATAAATAGAATTTTATTTGATCGGGTTGGTGATACAACTGAAGAAAATATACTCCAATATGATGGAAAAGTTCTTCTGATAATTGATGATTTTGAAACATTTAGGAAAGATGATAAAACAAAAATTACAAACTTTATCCAAAAGCTAAATATTAACTATCACAAAGTTATTCTTACCACGAGATCAGCAACTTTAATTACTGGAGTTGAAATAGAGTCAAATGAGTTAAGTGAAAATAAAACTATAGATTTTTTAATTTCCGCAGCAAAGAATGAATTTCCAGAAGTTAACTTTGATAAAGATTATAGGTTATTTAAAAAATATTCGAAACAGATATTCGAAATTACATCAGGTAGACCTCTATTTATTTTACAGTTCTTGATACTATATATGCAGAATGGATCCATCACAGAAACTTTGCTAGTTGATATAAAGTCATTAGAACAAGCTCGTAGTTTTCTGTATGATAGAATCTACGATTATTTGTCACCCGAAGCTAAAAATATGTTTTTAGGTATAAATCTGTTGGTTTCTGCTGATGATGCTGACCTTACAGGTCTAATTGTTAATTTAAAGTTTATTTTAAATAAAGAAGATGATAGCACCAGTTTTGACAACTCCCTAAATGAGTTGATTAAGCTAAGAATAATTGAAAGATTAGATCACGACTTTTTTAAGGTTTATTCTCCAGAGATTCTAAAGCTGATGAGAGTGTATTATGAGAAAAAGGGGAAAGAATATGATGGTGATGTTACAAATCGATATAACCTTATCAAGAGTGGGGAAAAGCTGGAAACAGATTATGCACTTTTGAAAATAGCCGACTCCAAAAGGTTGGAGGCAAATGATACTGAGGTTGAAAATCAGTATAGAAGAATAATCAAACGTGAAAGTGCAAAATATGAGGTTAGGTTAAAAGCTCTCTTCAACTATGCTAGCTATTTATTTTCTCAAAAAGGACAGGCTAGTAAAGCAATAAAATTATTTTCAGATTATTGGCATTGGTTTAAATCAGATGCAGAATTCAATATAAATAATAGCAAGTTTCACTGGGCAGAAGGATCATCAGTATTTAGATACAAGGCAATTGATATTCTTGAAAACTATTTAACTACTAAACCACGCATATCAGAAGAAACCTATTTTGAAATTTTAGGAACCCAGATGACATATTCTTCAATAATGCTTGTTTCTGAAAGAAATGAGCTTAAAGATAAACGACGATTTAAAGAAATCTCCGAACGTCAGTATGATTTTTCTTATTCCGAACAAAGAAATAGATTTAATAAATTATATAATTATCCTGGAAGTAGATTATACGATTTAATTAGGGATAAAGATCTAATGGAGTTAAAACCAAAATGTAGAAACTTAGTTTTAGATGGCTTAACTCATTATGTAGAGATTTGTATAAGACTTAACAAACACGAAAAGGGGCGTGAGGTTTGTGACAAAATAATCAGTGAACTTCCGACCGATTATCATAAACCATTTGTATTTAAGGTTAATAAAATAGAATCAATCACAAATGATTTCGATGATTCTAGTGAAATTATAGATTACAAGAAAAATCAAAGTAATGAAACGCTATTGTCGGCACGATTAAGAGAGGCGTTTGACAAAAAGTAAATAATTTAAATCAATCTTGATAGTTTTTAAAATTAAAAAGAATCCGTCTCACAACAAAATTTGAGGCGGATTTTTTATTTCAGTAAAAATGTATATTATTTTGGAAAATAGAAAAAGTTGTCCTCTTTAGGCAACTTTCTTTCTTAGATTGTGTGCTAAAGCGTGTAAACCGAACTCCAATTCTACTTTTTTCAGACCTTTGAGGGTAAACCGCTTAAAATTATTGCAATGTTTGAGATGTGCAAACACAGGTTCTACTTCAACCGAGCGTTGTTTTCTTTTTTTAATGCCTTTTTCACTGTTTAAAAGCTTTCGTATTTTCTCTTTGTAATCTTCCAAATGATGGTTCCGTTCGATGCTTCGGTTTTCTTTGGAACTGTGGCAAACGCCTCTAATTGGGCATCCATAGCAGTTTTTAGCCTGATAATGGGAGAGCTTTTGAGGATAACCGGTCTTGGTTTTGCGCGTGCTTTCGTGCGTTTTTTCCATCTTTTGTCCCATCGGACAGATATAAAAATCGCCTTCCCCGTTGTAATGCAGATTTTCTTTGCTGAAAGTCTTGTGTTTCGCCTGATAATGGGCATTCTGCTCTTTGTCGAAAGTATTGTATTTTACAAATGGTGTAATATTGTTCTGTTCCAATAATTCGTAGTTCTGCTCGCTTCCGTACCCCGCATCGGCAGTGAGTTCTTCCAACTCTTCCATTCTTTTTTTACCAAACAATTTCTCAAAATTTTCCAAATGACGCTCCAAAGTATTGATATCATTGGTTTGCTGATGGATGGTATAATTGACGATGATTTGATTCTCTGTGGAAATCTGTGCATTATAAGCCGGTTTGAGCTGTCCATTCATCATGTGATCGTCCTTCATTCTCATGAAAGTAGCATCTTCATCGGTCTTGCTGTAGGAATTCCGCTCTGCTAAAATAGCTTCCTGAGCTTCGTATTTATCGAGGTTTTTCTCAAAATTGTTTTTAATGTAATTCAGTTTGGCTTTGGCTTTTTTGTCGGAATCGGTTTTACCCCCGCTGCCTTTTAATTTGGCATTGATATTTTCTGCCGTTTGCCGGATTTTTTCTTTGCTGATCTCTTTGAACTCCGGCGGTTCAGGGTCTTTATCTTCTTCCTTTGCCACACTTTGAGCGTATTTCCAGAGCTCTTCCAGTTGACGAAGCATTTTTTCTTTGTTGGTTTTGATGGAATTTGCCCAGACAAAAGTGTAGCGACCCGCCTGTGCTTCAATTTTGGTTCCGTCTACAAACACCTGTTTCAGGCTCACCAAACCTTCTTCTGCCAAAAGCAAAACCACCTGGGAGAAAATATTTTTGAAGGCGGCTTCAAGTTTATGGGCACGAAAACGGTTCACGGTATTGTGATCTACAATACTCATGTTGGAGAGCCACATGAAGTTGATGTTTTCACGAAGCGCTTTTTCGATTTTCCGCGATGAATAAATATTGTTCATATACGCAAAAACCATCACCTTGAGCATCATCACAGGGTGATAACTGGGATTTCCTTCTTTACTGTAAGCTTTCAGGAGCGGGTCAATGTTTACCTTCTCCAAAATATCATTAACGATCCGAACAGGATGATTTTCGGGAATCAAATCCTCAAAACTATAAGGAAACAGCACTAACTGATTTTGATTATAATGCTTAAAATTCATAAACAACTGTCTGATTATCAGATATAAATATACGAAATCCTGCAATAATTACCAAAAAAAACCGCCTCAGTTGTGAGACGGATTCTTTTTTTTAGTTTACCTTATCTCATCAATCAACAACAAATTCCCAAGGTTATCTCTCGCAGTAGAATCTCTATCAGTGCGTAAATAAGTTACGTATCCGATTCTTACCGTACCTACATTTGCGCCGTTAGACCACGAACCAGTTGTGTAATTATATGTAGCTGTTTTAAAAGTATGTCCTAAAGATAATGATGATATTACTTCATCTTTAGTAAAAACTCTTCCGTTACTTAATCGGCCAGCCGATACCGGTGAATGAACTAAAACATCAGTGATAAACGATGGATTACCGCTTTTAGTTCTAATTGCTGTAATGTAAAAATTACTCATAAAAAAAAATATTTCTGCTGGCCTCTTTCATCCAGGCCGGTAATGTTAGTATTTTTACCGGAGTTGATTATTTGTTCTTTGGACTATCCTTGACGACTGAACCATCCGAAATCATAATGAAGTAAAAAATGAAACCGCATTTCTTAGCATTGATTTAAAGGCTATTGTGAAGTTATTTAATAAAGCAATTTCGGTAAATCCGAATTATTTAATCTGATCCAAATGCTAGACTCCTAGTATTATGCTTCTAAATTTCTTTAACACAATACAAAGCTATGATATAAATACGCAATGTATTTGCGTAGATAAAATATTTACAATTTTTCTAAAATTTTTTAGTTTTACGGCATCCATCATATTTTGTAATCAAATAAATCATAATATTGGACTTAATTAAAAAATAAAAACTATGAAACTCCTAAAACTTGATTTTGAAAACTGCTTCGGCATAGGGCAATTAAAACATGAATTTGATTTCAGTAAGGTCAATTCATACCTTATGTATGCACCAAACGGGACAATGAAAACCTCATTTGCAAAAACATTTGATTTGATTTCTAAGAATGATAAAAAAGATGTTCCTAAAGATTTAATTTATAATAAGAAGTCAAAATTTGACGTATTATCTGATGACAACGCAATAAATCCAGATTCAATTTTGGTTATTAATGCAGAAGACAATTCTTATGATGCAACAAATAAAATCACATCATTTATTGCCCGCAAGGAACTAAAAGAAAGATATGATACGATTTACATTGAACTAAATAAAGCTAAAAGTGAGCTGTTAAAGAAGCTGAAAGCTATTTCGAACAGTTCCGATTGTGAAGTTGAATATCTACGAACCTATGACGATGGTTCTGAAAAAAACTTTTATGATATTTTATCTTCACATGTAAAAGAACTAAAAGATGATCCTGATAAAATTAATTTTAAGTACAATCATGTTTTTGACACAAAAGGAAGTGTGAAAAAATTCTTAGATAAAAATGAGGATTTGTTAGACGATTATGTAGAAAACTATAATCAAATCCTATCAAATTCTAAGTTATTTAAATTATCCGGTGAAAATACTTTCGGGACCTATCAAGCAAATGAAATAATAAAATCTATAGAGGATAATTCTTACTTTGATGCCGGCCATAAATTTGTTTTGGAGGATGGAACAGAAATAACAAATTCATCTCAACTGATAGAAATTTATAAAGCGGAACTTGAGCGTATCATTGCAGACGAAAAGCTGAAAGAATCATTTGACAAAGTTGATAAAGCTATCGGAGCTAACGTAGACCTTAGATTATTTAAAAGAGTAATTGAACAAGATAACTCATTACTTATAAGTCTAAAAGATTATGACGGTTTCAAAAAGAAAGTTTGGACTAGCATAGTTTCTGAAGTGAAGGATGATGCTGAAGTATTATCAAAAAGGTATGCGGAGAACAAAAAGGAGTTAGAAATTATTATCTCAGAAGCAAAAAAAGAGGTAGACCTATGGAAAAATATCATTTCAACTTTTAATAATAGATTCTATGTACCATTTGAAGTTAAAATGGGAAATCTCCATGATGTTATCCTAAAGCAGGAAACAGCTAATTTAGAATTTATTTTTACAGATAAAAATGAAGAGCCAAAATCTCAAACAAAAGAAAATTTGTTAAAGATACTCAGTAAAGGTGAACAACGCGCATATTTCATTTTACAGTTTTTATTTGAAATTGAATCTAGAAAAAATAACGAGCAGAAAACATTGTTAATCTTTGATGACATAGCAGATTCCTTTGATTATAAAAATAAATATGCGATCATCGAATATATTATAGATCTTCATCAAACAGACAAATTCAAATCACTTATCCTGACACATAATTTTGATTTTTACAGAACAATCGCATCAAGATTGAACATGGGTAAACAAACTTATATGACTTCTAAAGATGAAAATAGAAAGATCCAAATTGTTGAGGGACTTTATAAGCAGGACTTATTTAAAGAATTTTTAAATAATTATAATGATGCAAAAACATTTATTAGTCTAATTTCGTTTGTCCGTAATATAATAGATTACTCGGACTCTTCCGATACAGATGGCTACAAAAAACTGACCAGTTGTCTTCATGAAAAATCAGATTCCACTGATATTACTATTGACGACGTTTTTAGTATTTATAAAAATAGAATTACCAAACTTAATGACAAAGAGATTGGTTTTGACAAAACCATTAAGATACAAGATTTTATCTTCTCTACTGCCGATTCGATAATTGAAGAAAAAGATATTAATGAAATCTTACTAGAAAATAAAATTACACTAGCAATTGCATGCAGGTTAAAAGCTGAGCAATATATGATATCAAAAATACCCAATTTAAATAGAGCAAAACTTGGTAATAATCAGACTAGAGAATTATCAAAAAAATATAAGCATAACTTCAATAGCTGTCCAAATCTAATTACAATCGATAAAGTTAACCTAATGACTCCAGAAAATATACATATCAATGCTTTCATGTATGAACCATTAGTTGATATGTCTGTTTATCATTTAATTACACTGTACAAAGAAACATCACAATTAAAATAGAATAATTTGAATTCGCTTTGATTTTCTGAAAAATTAAAATACATTTGTAAAAGTAAGCACACTATAGTGATTTAATATAATACTTATTTATAATTAAATTTTTAAAGCTATGGAACAATGTTTACGATGTGCTGGTGGTAAACCAGTGTTTGTGAGAGCCTATAAAAGAATGCGCCTAGGCCGTTTAGAAAATGTAATCCAACATTGCAGGTCGAGGCCTGGTCAGCACTGAAATTAGAAGCAAAGTTTAATTACTTTGCTTCTTTTATATAAGTCAGATGTGGTTTTAAAAAAAATTAACAAAGTGATTATTTTCATGTTACAATCCAATATTAAATCTAATTAGACAATAGCTGAAATCTTTTTTTTACATAAAAAAAAGATGGATGATCCTTTAATAAAGGCTGATGATGAGGTTTAATTATAACGTATTTGTATGATTGATTTTGCTGCTGGTATTCTCACATCATGTCCTTATATTTGTAGCAACAACAATAGCATGCAAAAATCTACTTCACAAAAACTTGATAAACAAGCCATCTATATCGACGGTAAAAATAGAACCGATGAAGTAGAATCCTATTCTTTGGAAGGAGCTAAATGTGTTGTCACCTTTAAAAATAATGGCAGATCGTATTCTTATCACCAAAGTAAGATTAAAATCATCAAATCTGCATTTGTAAACGAAAGAGCCAAAAATATTTTCTGTTATTTAAAAGAGATCGCAGAGAATACCGGAGTAAAAACGCAGGAGGGTTTAAATACATTATTCGACTGTTATAACAAAATAACATTTATTCCTGAAGCCTCCATCCTCTCTAATTACTTAAACGGAAAAGAGCCAAAATCAAAATCCAACTCCACACCTATTGACCTTTTCCCGTTTGGTTTTAATCTTAGCCAGAAAAAAGCAGCTAATGAAGCATTTATCAATCCATTAACGGTCATCGAAGGTCCGCCAGGAACTGGAAAAACACAAACAATCTTAAATATCATTGCTAATGCGGTACTTAACAATCAGACTGTAGTAGTCGTTTCGAACAATAATTCAGCAACCAAAAATGTATTTGAAAAGCTTGAAGCCAATGGTTTATCTTTCATTGCTGCAGTTTTAGGAAACAGTCAAAATAGACAGGAGTTTCTTGATGTACAATCTGAAATCCCAAACCTTTCAGAATTTATGCTGACTGATGAAGATGAACAGTTTAAGCGACAATCAAATTCTGTGCTTTTTACGGAACTTTCGGAAAAGTTAGAACAAAAGAATGAGCTTGCTGCATTGAAACTTGAGATAGATAAAATTAAAACTGAGTATAATCATTTTACAAAGAATATTCATTTTCCAAGAACAATTATCTTCAAAAAGAACATTAATTCTGAACAACTTCTGTCACTGTGGATCACGCTTGGCAAATATGAACAATCAGGAAAGAAATTGAAATGGTGGAACAAAGTCACTTTTCCTTTTTTCTATGGACTCAGGGATAAAGAGTTTTACAACCTTACATATCAGGAAATGATCTCTGCAGTACAATCCAAATACTACAACGTCAAAATTTCAGAACTTGAGCATCACAAACAGACTTTAGAAAATTCCCTTCAGGATTTTTCATTTAATGATAAAATGAAAAATTACACAGAAGTATCGATGCGATTGTTTAAGAATGAATTATTTAAAAAATACCAAAAAACGAAGCGACCAAAATACAGCTACTATGATCTAAGATTTAATTCAGATGATTTTTTAAAGGACTACCCTGTCATTATGAGTACCACCTACTCTATTAAAAAATGTTTATCTGAAAATATAATGTACGATTTCGTTATAGTCGATGAATCTTCACAGGTGAATTTAGCTACAGGTGCATTAGCATTATCATGCGCAAAACAGGCTGTAATTGTAGGTGACTTAAAACAGCTCTCTCATGTAGTGGAATCTGAAAAAATTCAGAGTACAGATTTTATTTTTCAATCATATCAAATTCCGGAGCCTTACCGTTACTCCCAACACAGTTTACTATCATCAGTTATCGAACTGTTTCCAAATATTCCAAGAACATTGCTAAGGGAACACTACAGATGCCATCCAAAAATCATTGATTTCTGTAACAGGAAATTTTACAACAATGAACTGATTATTCTTTCAGAGGGACAAGATGAAAAGGAGCCTATTCTGGTCTATAGAACTGTAGCCGGAAATCATGCCCGGGATAAAACAAACTATCGTCAGATTGATTCAATAATGCAGGAGATTATTCCACAAAATAAACTTCAAAACACCAATCTTGGAATCGTAACACCTTACAGAAATCAGACGACTGCATTACAAAATGCAGTTGAGAATACAAAGATAATCGCAGATACCGTAGATAAATTTCAAGGCAGAGAAAATGATGTAATTATTCTTTCGACAGTTGACAACGAAATATCAAATTTTACGAGTGATTCTAACCGTCTGAATGTTGCTGTTTCCAGAGCAAAGGATCAACTCATATTAGTCGTAAATGGAAATGAAATTAAAAAGGACGATAATATTTCTGACCTAATCAGTTACATTGAATATAATAATTTCACGGTGGTTAACAGTGAAATTCATTCTATCTTCGACTATCTGTACAAAGGCTACGAAGCAAAACTGAAAATTTTATTGGCAAATCAAAAGAAAAAATCAGTCTTTGACAGCGAAAACCTAATGTATTATTTGATTACGGACGTTTTAGAAACAGAAGCATTTTCTAAATATGACGTTATCCTACATTTCCCACTAAGAAATCTCATTTCAAATTTCGATAAACTTTCTGCCGAAGAAGAAAAATATGCAAAACATTATGCTACTCACCTTGATTTCCTGATTTATAACAAACTCGGCAAAAATCCTGTTTTAGCGATTGAGGTTGATGGTTATGAATATCATCAGAAAGAAAGCAGGCAGGCTGAAAGAGATGATATAAAGAATAGGATCTTAGAAAAATATGGAATTTCTTTATTGAGGTTTTCGACGACAGGAAGTGGAGAAAAGGAGAAGCTTATTAGAAAGCTAACTGGTATAAAGAATTAATCTTTTTCTTCCATACTACTTTATAAAGCTTGAACAGAAAGAAAAAGTACCGAACATGAGATGTTCGGTACTTATAAATTACTAAGAAGCTATCCAATCAAAATTAATTAAATGCTCTAAATTATTTGTTTCTTTCTTATCTGCGTTCGACCGCAGATATTTACCATTTGAACCAGCAATTACTGAGACGTTTTCTCCATTACTCCACCCACAGGTTATATAATTCCAAATCCATGTAGTGGCACTGTTACCTGAAGTTTCCAAAAGTTTGACTGCTTCAGTTTTAGATTTTTTGACAGCCCTTGTAGTACCAGTAGTTGTGACCGTATGAAACGCGTAATGCGTTATTACACCTAATGAGTTCTTCCATACTCCTGAAATTCTGTAAATTGTCATGTTGTTGATTTTTTTAATTTAACTACAGCTAATTTAGGTCTCAAACAACTATTAATTTTATGGTTATCCGTAATTGGAGCTTTTTTAAAAAAAAATCTTCAAATTGTACTTCATAACATTATTCAATCCCATCTTGATCTATAACAAATATTGTGTCTTTTCTTAAACAATTTACAAATATTACCTTTTACTCAAAAAAATTATTCAAAAAAAGATGGAAAAACAAATCGCAAAAAAAATTATTTTTTCAAATCCCGTTTTGTAGGAAAATTCTTCTTCAACTCATCTTGAATATTAGCATCCAAATCATTGAATTCTTTTCTCATAAGCCAATGATACACATTTTGTTGTCCAATAGTAACGACATATGCCTGCTGGAACTCCCATCCTAAAGCACCCATATAATTCATGGCATCAACCATCGAATTAAAATCTCTGTTTGATCCATCAGTATTTTTAACACGGTTACTTTCCCAGATTGATGTCGCCTGACCATAGTCAATCTGGATAAGCACTTTTGTACTTAAAAATTTTGAAGTTCCTACAATCTCTGAATATACATACTTAGGAGTCTCCTGAGCATTAACAATAAGCGCAAAAAAAATCGCGAAAATAAGTATTAGTTTTTTCATGGTTTAAAATATTTTGGCAAATGTAGGTTAAAGAAAACATAATAAATTATGGGAAACCCTTGTTGATAATAGCAATAAAGAATATAGGTAATTCTGCCTATTGAGAAATTACGAGTATCATATTTATTCTGATTATGGTATTCCATAATGTAGAAAACAAGTATTGTTTTACTTTTGAAATAATCTTAATCCGTTTTAAGATTAAAAATTTTGTTGAACTAAATCAATTGCAATGAGCACAATTCAAGCAATCAAGCCAGGACCAAAACCTACCAAACCAAATGGTGAGCCTGACAAAAGGAGAAGGGTAAATCCTCCTAACCAGCCAAAACATCCAAAATTAAAACCTCATGAACATGAGAAGGGTGACTAAAATTGGATAAAACTAAGAAGCAGCTGACACAGCTGCTTCCTTTAATTGTTTTCAATAAAATTAAGGTTCCTCAAAAATTTAAAACATCCTTCAAAATCATATTCTTTGTTTTTAAGGATTTCAATCTGAAACTTTATAGGCAGGTGTGCTCCCCATTTAGAAACATTAATTAATTTAGGATTTAGCTCCAAATGCTTTCTGATAATATCATTAATTTCGATATCACTCAGACTGAATGATATAATTTTATTAACGGAGTCAGCCTCTGTATTTTGTTTAAAAGTAAAGGTAGATTGGTGATCAAAATACTCGTATTCTATTCCTAAATAATCATATATAAAACCGATCGATTTATTTATTTTAGAACCCGCAAAAGAAAACATTTCTAAATTATTATTGCTATTCAACAACGGCCTTTGAAACTCATAATTATTCACTGAAAATACGGAAAATTCAGATCGCATATCATCAAGAACTAACTGTCCAACTTTATCTAAGAATTCATACTGTACAATTGAAAATAGCACTTCCAGCATTTTCTCCCGTATTCTGTGAGCAGTATCCGCACCTCCACCAAAAAATATCGGTTTCTTACCATCGTTGGTACGAATAACTTCAATCTTATTCATCTCATAATCGACATATTTAATCTTCCATATTTTCGCAGACAAAAAGATGTTTTCATCTTCTTTTATCTGAGGACTTAAAGGAAGATCTCCTATTTTAACACCCTGACTTGAAACCTTAAAGAATGTTGGTGTATGAAACATACTGTAAAAGTCCTTGTGATTGACAACTTTTTCTCCCTCTACACCAACGATATATTCATGCCCTAACTTCTCTAAAAAGTCAATTTCTTGAAGATGATCTATAATTTCTTTGACCTCATCTTCAGTAATATTGCTAAATGTAGAATTTGCAGCTATTTTAGCTAGAAGTTCTTTCAGATACAAACCGGAACTTCCTTTTACAATGGACAAAATCTGATGTACTAAAACATCGTAAGGTTTCTCAATAATCTGAATTGGCTCAATATATTGTTCTGAATACAATAACCAGCAGGCAAGAGACTGCAAAAGGCTCCATTTGTCAGTAGAATATAAATAAAGATTACTGGATTTGCCTTCCCTTCTTCCACTTCTTCCAACACGCTGTATTAGCGAAGCAATACTGTGCGTCGCATCAATCTGCACCATTTCATCAACATTTCCAATATCAATTCCCAGTTCTAAAGTTGATGTACATGAAATGCAGAAATTTTCCATTTTTGCGCTCTTTGCAAAAAACTCTACATACTCTCGTACTTCTTTATCAACCGATGAATGATGTGAAAAATAATTCTGATGTCCACCAACTCTTTCCGAAATCTTTTTCAGTTTAACTGCAACTTCCTCCACCCGTCCTCTAGCATTGGGAAATACCAATATTTTAGAATCCCGAGTCCGGACGTATAAATCTTTCAAAAGATCAAGAGGTAATTCTTCAACACTTCCTGGAAAATATTTAAAGAGAGCATTAATCGGTTTTGCTGTAGTATCACGAAGAATTGTTGTGTTCTCAGAGTTCGCTAAGTAATCTTTAAGTTCCGCATATTGATTTACATCGCTTACCGTAGCTGATAACCCAACAACACTAAAACGACTGCAATTGACTTGTTGAAGCCTGCTTAAAAGCGACTTTAAGTGTAACCCTCTTTCAGAACCCAGAAAGGAATGAATTTCATCAATGACGATGTAATCTAGCGAGGAAAAGAGATGTTGAATATTTTGAGGTCTATTCACAAACATCGCTTCCAAAGACTCAGGAGTAATTAAAACAATTCCTTCAGGATTTTTTATCAGATGATCTTTTTGAGCCTTTGAAGCCTCTCCGTGCCATTTCGTAACTTTTACGTCTAAGTAATCGCAAAGCTCTTCAACCCTTACAAATTGGTCATTAATTAAGGCTATCAGTGGAGAAATATATAATACTTTAACTCCCTTTTCTTTAAAGTTCACTTTTGAAAGAATAGGAAGGAAAGCAGCTTCTGTTTTACCTGAAGCTGTCCTTGATATAATAACATAATTATTTTCTGTCTCTAGAATTCTTGGAATCGTTGCCTCTTGAATTTTTCGAAGACTTTCCCAGCGCTGATCTCTAATATATTTTCGGATTGGTTCCGATAGCAAATCAAAGGCTGTCATAGCTCTTCAATACTATCTAAAATGGCCAGATCATTGGGCCTTTCGTCAGAGATTTCAATCTCACCGAACAGACGTTTTTTATCTACATCCGGATTTTGTCTGATGATATTTAAAATATTCAGAAAATCCCTGATAACTTCTCTTGGAGTTAAAAATTCTGAAGCACCAGGTTTGTTGAACATTTCTTCCATAAATACTGAAATGTCATCGTCTGAAACGTTTAGTTCTGTTTTATAATTAAAATTAAAGATGAACTTCAACTTTTTAAGTAATACGAATATTTCGTTGTGGTCAAGAGGTTGTAATTTTATTACAGGTTGAGCATAATCTCTGATTTCAAGACTCTCAAATTTATTGCTTTCCAATCTGGACTTTAATGCCTTATAACTAAATAAACCTCTCCTTTCATTTTCAAGAAAATCTTTTGTTCCCGCAAAATTGATGAAAAGATTAGAAACTTTTCCTTGAAAACAGTCATTATAAATGCTGAGTATTTTTTCAAAATTTTTCTCACGAACAGCGGAAGTTGAAATCTTATAAAGATTAATTGCTTCATCCAGATTTATCATAAAACCACTGTATCCCATGTTGACAAACAATTTACAGAAATTCTTCAGCATATCATAGTAATTGCTGTCGTTAATTATTTCTCTAATACCTAAATCCTGACGTGCTTCAGTCTTAGTAGCATATTCACCTTTAAGCCATTTGAGTGCATTTCTTCTTAAAAGTTCGTCATTATTGATATATCCATCATAGTATTTGACAATAACAGAACCGAAATCAAAACCACCTACTTCAGTAATCTCATTGACCGTTCTCATGATTGAGTTTCTGATTAAATCTCTATACTGCTCACTTCGGATGTCTGTCAATAAAATTTTGTTTTCTTCTGCTGTCCTGCTAATCACCTGCTCAATCCATTTTTCAAGAAGTATTGGTAATGCTCCTCCTTCGGGTTTAGTCTGAATGGCTATATTATCCATAATAGCTGAATATAAAATAACGCTCTTACCATCATTGGAATATAATCTGTTATCAGGGGTGAAATCTGCGTTTGCGACAACAAATTTCTGTTTCATTGCAACCGTATTTAGAAGATGGAGCATAAATGACTTTCCACTTCCAAAATCTCCAATCCAAAATTTGACAATACTATGACCGTTCTTGACTTCTTCAAGTGAGGTGATTGCCGCATTGACTTCTTCAGACCTGCCAACAGCAATATGTTGCACTCCTATTTTTGGAACAACTCCACCTGTCAGAGAATTGATAATCGATGTAGCTTCTTTTGGTTTAATATTACTAATCATTGTTAAGTAGTTTTTTAAAATATTCGTTATTTATAATAAAATAATCTTCATCTTCCTCAATTAAAACATCGTCTAGCACATCATATAATGTATCGTTAATAGATTCTAATGTAGCACTCACAAATAGTTGTTTGGTTCTCATAAAATCTTCAAAATCGGACTGTAAAATATTCATTCCGTTCTTTTCAAAATAATCTAAAACTTCCTGTTGCGTATCGTTTAAGTTAAGACAATGCAAATATTTAGACGAAACTCCAGCTTCGATTGGTTTTGTCACATTAAATTGTATATTGTCATCATCCTGTGGAATTAAGTCTGATACTTGTACATCTGGAACTTCATTTTCATCTGCAAGCAAATCGCCCAATTTTTGGGAAGTTTCCAAATCTAATTTTTGGACACGATCGATCTCCGATCGATCAATAACAAGCTTTTTTCGCTTTGGCAGATAGATTTTATTAAGACTCTCAAAAGCAATTTTCAGATTTTTATTAAGAATAAACTCATTCACAATATTTTCAAAATCTTCAAATTGTTCTGACGTAGAAAAGAGATTTTTCTGAATGCTTTTTGTAAGCTGTTTTCTGTCAAACTTACTGCTGTTTAAATCTATTTCCAGATAATGGAAATACAATCTTAGAGAGGCATTTTTATCATATGTACTGATAAATTTTGAAGCTTCGTAATAAATTGTATCCAATGAAGGATTTTTTCTATTTACCTCTGCTAATCTTTCAATTTCTCTCTCAAATGACACTGAGCTACTGTAATCAGATACAATATATTCGTATTTATCTTTCCATCGATTGGTAGTGGTCTCATTCAAAATTATATTTGTCCGATGATCAGCATCTAAAACCTGATGCTTATTTATTTCAAGAAAAACATCTGCTTTTAAAACTATTTTCTTGTTATATTTATCTGTTATCTCTGGCTTGGTATATTTGAAATCAGCATTAATTTTACGTTTTATTGCATAAACTTCACGAACATTATTCTCACATAACTTCAGAAGATGGTTTAAGATTTCCGATTGAATTGATTCAAAAGTATATTTATAATTCAAACTTTCTCGCCTGTAGTTATATTCTAAAACAATAATGATTTCTGTTAGTTCGTCCAGAACGGTTGCATAAGCTCTATTAACGGGTTTACAATCTCTATCAAAATAATCTAACATTCTTAGAAATTGCTTCAATATCTGAACACGACAGAAATCAATCTCATTAAAAACATTATTATTAAATGCTAAGCGATCTAAAAGATTTATCTGATTTTCGCTAAGAGATAATTTTTTACAATACTTTTGACCAATCCTCCATTCATTCCTTGAAATGGGAGTTTCAGTTCTTGACCTCGAATTCGAAGGATTATCCACAAAAGTTTGACTTCCATAATTAATCTGTACTTCCTGCAAATCTGAAACATCAATGATAAAATCACTTTCGCGAGATGCGTTTGTATTGGTGTTTTCCATGTAAGTTGAAGGTTATAGTCCTACTAAGATAAGAAACTTTTATTTCTGTATCTAATGTATTAAAAACTTTAAATTAAAAATCATACAATTATTTTATTTAGATGTTAATTTTCCAGCATGTTTTTCTAAGATATGTGCTGTAGCCGGCTTAAGTTCTTTATCATTGTCAGGATTAATACCATCCATTGTAAAGAAATCAACATGATTCTGAAATTTTGAGTACCAGACATTTTCAAGTCCGTTATCAATTCTTAAGGTGTCTGGACGCGTGATTTTCTTAAAATATTTAAACTTGATCGTGTCTAATACAATGACGTCATGTTTAGGATTTAGATCAGTCACATAAGTTAACCTGTACTCCGTCCCGTTCCAGTACATATGATCCTTTTTTTTGAAATATCCGTTGAAGTGAGCGAAAGATCCACTAGCAATAAGTAAACCTATAAATCCGAAACTCATTCCTTTATTATTTTTAATAAAATCCGGGATTTTAATTACGTTCTGAATATTGATGTGCAATCCGCCCTTTGCAACTTTTGAGAAATCACCACTTAATCCCAGTGGCCTACGAATATATCCTGCATCAACTTCATCCAGAATAAATTCATCAGGATTGGTAAAATGTTCAAAAGATTTATAACCAATATACTGACTCATCTTATTCAATGTGAAAGAATCAATTTCTATTTCTTTATCTCCTGCTGTTTCTGCTATGTACGTATTGTAATAACGATTAAGAGTACGCTCCGATATTCCAAAATCTAAATTTTCTTCAAGCTTTACTACTAAGTACTCAGCTAAACCATTTTTTGTGCCCTTTCCAGACTCCCTGCGGGCTTTACAGAAAACCTCTTGTAATAATTGTTTTTTAGTGGACATACATGATTATTAAGTTATTACAAAACAAGCAATTATTTTCCACATTACATTATGGTAAACCATAAAAAGACTGTTTAATCGAAAAATAATTCTGCATTGAATTTATATCTGAATGTTCAAAGTCAAAGATTTGTCAGACGCTGTCAAAAATCTGTCAATGTTTTAGCCTCGATGACATCGTTACTTTGCCATAGAAATCAGTGAGAAACTAAAAAATCATCAACAATCTGATTTCAGAATATCTGAGAAAACGGAGGATTGATCTATGGGTTGGGAAGCAGAGGTTTCTTTTCCGTTTTCAAGGGTTTCACTTCCCAAAATTTAAGAAGCGCTTCTTTTTTCAAAAACGTGTAACACCGCCTGCAATCAGTTTTGCGGGGAAGAACACCAATGTCAATTTTTAAATTTTAAAACAGTGATACAACTCTTATTGATGCTACTTGGCTTAGCATTCGGAAACAATAACGGAAATACGTGCAGCAATAATAGCACAAATAATATCAGTATGCAGACCGTAAACCCAGGGGGTGGCGGCAGTCCGGGAACCGGGGATGATGGAACCGGAGGACCTGGCGGAGGTGGCAGTACAAGTGGGAACACGGGTCAAACACCACCCCCGAGTCCAAGACCTTAAAATAATTGAAGGGCAGATTTATGTAATCTGTCCTTTTTTTTATAATTTGCAGTCAAACTAAATAACTTGAAAAAGATAATATATACAATCTGTGGATTGCTGCTAATCTCTTGTAAAAAAGAAATTCCAGGTAATACAAAAAACGGAAAGGATAACCAGGAATACGCAATAGCCCGAAAATTTAGAGAATCGGCGATGCCTGATTCTGCATATTATCATTATAATAAAGCTAAGATTGATTACATTATTACCGGTGATTCAATTGGTGCAGCACAATCACTCATCAACATGGCTATTATCCAGACAAAGACAGGAGACTTTTATGGAGGCATAGAAACATCATTGGAGGCTGAAAAATTTCTCATTAATCAAAATGATAAACTTGTTAGAATAAATCTCGCAAGAAATTATAACAACATGGCAATTGCTTCTTCCTTTCTATATAACTACGAAGATGCAATAAGCTTTTACAAAAAAACTATAAAGTTTACGGACGATGATGCTAATAGACTTGTATATTATAATAATATGGGTGAAGTCTTGACAAGTGTTGGAAATTATACTCAGGCAATACGTTATCTTCATCTTTCTAACCAAACAACAGATTCCACCGGCTTTGCTAGATCGTTAAACAACTTAGCTACGGCTGAATTTTTATTGCACAAAAAAAATCCTCTGTCAAAATATTGGCAAGCGTTAAACATCAGAAAAAATTTGTCAGATCAAACTGAAATGAACTCAAGTTATTCGACATTGTCGGATTATTATTCTCGATCAAGGATTGATTCTGCATTAATTTACGCAAATAAGATGTTGGAGACATCCATTAAAATTCAAAATCCTGAAGATCAGTTACAGGCATTACAGAAAATTATAAATCTTGACAGAAAAAATTACCTTCAATATTTTAAAAAATTTCAACTTTTAAATGATAGCATTATTATTTCGCGAGGTAAAGCTAAAAATCAGTTTGCTCTCATAAAATCCAACATTGCAAAAACTGAGGCACGAAATATTGAGCTTCAGGCAAAAGATCTTCTGAATGAAAATAAATTGCTTTACCGCAATATTGTCGTTGGAGCGCTTTTAAGTTTACTAATGGGAGGTTTGATCTGGTATCAGAAAAGGCGTAACAGACTTAAACAGGAAAAAGAATTAGAAGTCAAAAACACAGAATTAAAATATTCCAAAAAGGTACATGATGTTGTAGCGAATGGAATCTATCAGGTAATGACAAAATTGGAGAATCATCTGGATATCAATAGAGATGAAACCTTGGATGATCTCGAATATGTGTACAATAGATCAAGAAATATTTCATACGACAATACCGAAAATGAAGATCATTCTGAAATTTTCAGTGAAAAGATAAGTAAACTGCTGAGCTACTTTAAGAATGATCAGGTAAATACAATTTTAATTGGAAATGGTCCAGAGGTTTGGGAAGATATTTCTGAAGCTAATAAATCTGAAATCTATCAGGTTCTGCGTGAATTGCTGATTAATATGAAAAAACACAGTAGAGCAGATCGTGTTACCTTGAGATTCGAAAGAACTTTCGCAAAGGTCAAGGTATCCTATTCTGATACTGGAATTGGAATCAGCAATGAAACTATTTTAAAAAATGGTATTCGCAATATGGTTAACCGTATTGAGAATATAGGTGGGTATATTACTTTTGAAACTCAAACTGAAAAAGGACTGGAAGTAAACTTCTCTTTACCTGTTTCGTAAAACTAAAATACTATGTTTAAAAAAGTTTTAATCGCAGAAGATCATGAAACTCTCAATTTATCTGTGCAGAGAACAGCGGATGAATTAAAAATATCAGTAGTTGATTATGTACATTACTGCGATGATGCTGTGGAAAAAATAAAAAAAAGTTTCAGGGATAATAATCCTTATGATTTACTCATAACCGACCTTTATTTTGATGCTGATCACAGGGAGCAGCGCTTAAAAGATGGTCGGGAGATGGTTAAGGAAATACGTGAGATTCATCCCTCTTTGAAAGTAATTTTTTTTTCCTCTGAAAATAAATCAGGAATTATAGATTCATTATTCAACAACTACAAAATAAATGGTTATGTAAGAAAAGGCAGAAATGATGGCAAAGACCTAAAGAATGCCGTCTCTGAAGTATTCAAAGGCAACAATTATCTCTCTTTGGAAGCGAGGCAAGATGTGAAAAAATTTAACAGCTACGAATTTTCGTCTTTCGATGTTACGTTAGTCTCTCTTCTTTCTCAGGGAATTCTACAAAAAAACATTCCAACATATTTGGTTAATAACAACATAAAGCCAAACAGTCTCAGCAGTATAGAAAAAAGATTAAATGTGCTGAAAGAGGAGCTGGGCATTACTAACAATGAACAGCTTATTGCATTCTGCAAGGATTTGGGCATCATTTAAAAATTAATACATTTTCAAATTCCTATAAACTTTCTAATAAATTAAATAGTTTATAATTTATGGATATCCGTAATTGAATCAGATATTATCTAAATACTTTTGAAATGTTAATCATTAAAAAATTAAAATTTTATGAAAAAGTATTACGTAAACAAAAATGCTCAAAGCAATGGAGATCACGAAGTTCATCAACAAAATTGCACTTATCTTCTTTCGCCAGGCAATCAACAGTATTTAGGAGAATTTTCCACATGTGACAGTGCAGTTAGAGAAGCCAAAAAATATTACAGGCAGTCAAATGGTTGTAAAACATGCTGTCCAACCTGTCATACAAAATAATCTGTAAAAAATTCTATATGAAAAAATTGATTTTCAGCACTCTGCTAAGTTTAGGCCTTTTACTACCTGTATTAAGCTACGCAGCAGAAATATCCAAAACGACAACTTCAGAACTTACTAACCTTCAACAGAAGAAAAAAAAATCTAAAAGCCGTAAAAATACTGCTAAAAAAACAGCTTCCAAAGGATGTACCTACAATGGATACACTCTTAATGTAGGTCCCCGTGGCGGATGCTTTTATTACTCAGGAAACAGTAAAGAATACGTAGACCGTTCGTATTGCTCAGGTTGCAATTAAATTATTTGAAATCAGTCCTCAGGTTAGGGGCTGATTTTTTTTTGCATCCATCCAAAGTCAAATATTTTTTACCATTCATCTCCAATTATGGTAAACCATAATTTACAGGCAGTCTTTCTCATTAATTTTGAAAACATAAATAAAGCACCTCAAAATTAAATTCCATGACAACAATTGTACAAGATTCCTTATCAGATGCAGATGAAATTCTATTGAGAATAAAAACTGAACTTCTAAATGCTCAATCAGAAATACTGGTAGCAATGGCCTGGTTTACCAATCCTGAACTTTTTCATATCCTTGAAAAAAAGGCTGCTGAAAACGTGAAAATTTCCTTAATCATTTCAGATCAGCCTGATAACGAAAAGCTGGATTTTGAAGCACTAAGGATGATGGGCGTAAAGTTTAACCGTATTAAAAATATAGGTTACGGTATGATGCATCTCAAATTCTGTATCATCGACAGACAACTTGCAATCTCCGGATCATACAATTGGTCAAACAATGCAAAAAACAACCATGAACAGGTGTTGGTAACTACTTTCCCTAAAACAGTCGATGAATTGGTGACCACTTTCTTTAAGATAGAAAACAGAATTGAGAAAATTAACAGTGGAATAAGTTTGGAGGATATTGAAAAAGAGGAACAATCAGAATGGAAAGAAATGTTAAATGACTCTTATGAAAAACCTACATTTTCAAAAAAAGAAGAGTTGAGTTTTCAGGAAAAGTCATTAAAGGATTTTCAGGATGTTTTAACAAGTATTATTGCCACTGAAGTAGGATCTTTTGATAAAAACCTTCTTAAAGCTAATGCATATCAGAGAGCGCATGAAAATCAGGGAGATCATCAGATTTTACCACAAGCTCTAGACAGTTTATATTCGAATTTCATCAACGATATCGAGGTCATTGAAGAAAAGAAGACCCGACTTAAAACAAAAATAGAGGAACAGCAAAAATTAAGTATCGGAAATGTAGAAATCAGAACTGAAAACGAGATTGAGAGCCTTACATCAAATCTTAATGCTGAAACTAAAAATGCACAGGATGTGATCAATATTTTGGAAAAGTCTACCGATGAGAAAAGATTTATAATAAAATCCAATACTGATACTCAAATTCCTTTTTTTCAAAATAAAATAGACTTTGTAAGAAAAAAAATCATTGATCTAAGAACGGACATTGTAAAACCTCCACTGGACGTTTTTTTAATGTCTGTACTGGGAATTTTATGTACGGCAATACTTGCATACGTATTTGTATTTTATTCATCTGTAGCTTATATATTTATTTTTTCGAAGGAAGATACAATGGCTATCCTTGAGAGCGGAGGACTGCCAACATCAACAGAAGTTTTTGACCCTAATGCATTTACTAAAGCTTCTTCCAAAGGATTTGGCGCAATATTATTTTTGTTTTTATTTGTTTTTATTCCCATTGCTCTGGGAATGATTAATCTATTTTTTAAAAATTCCAAAGATCAAAATTCAGTAGATAGTCCAATGAATAATAAATCGAATATTGAATCTTATATCGGCATTCCTTTAATTATTATTGTTGATGGATTTATGGCATACAAAGTAGCACGAAATATTGATGACATCAATTATCTCACTAATCAGTCTGACCGTAAAATGTTGTTCTCTGAATTAATTTTATCAGAAAATTTTTGGCTTGTATTTATTCTTGGGACTTTAGGGATTTATCTTTTAAAATTAATTGTAAACAAAATCTATTCTATGCTTCACGAGCGAAGCACGACCCATCAGCAACAAAAAGTAAAATTTTCTATTGTAAATTATGAAGCGGAAATAGCTGAATTTGAAAATGAAATAATGGCAGTTAAAAAAACAAATGATGTATTAAACATAGAGATTTTAGCGATGGACAGAGATAAAAAAGAGTATGAAAAATTAGTCCAGAATTTACCATTAGAGTGTAACAGAAAAATTGGTTCATTAAGAAATGCTTTTTTATCCTTCAGAGAAAAAGTTGAAAACCTTTCTCAGATTTATAAAAGCCAGGTTGACAATGATAAGCTTCCGGTTTCCAAGGCCGAAATGGAAAACAGAATTAATATTTTCATGGAAGGCTGGAGTAAATACCTGTATGAACTATTTGCTGTAAAAAAAGCAGAAATCAAGACATCTGAAGCGATCAACGAATGTGAAAACTGGTTGAGTAGTATTAGCCTTCACAAAAATTTAACTACCGATTTTGCACAAAACTAATCAAACAAAACATGAAAGCATTATACTCCTCACTTATTGTATTTCTTATTCTTTTTATTTCCTGCAAAGAAAAGGAATGCAATTCAAAAAAAGAAATTGCTTACTCTAGCAAAAGTAATTACAACGTGCTCATAGTACCTGATTTATCGAATAGAATTAATCAATCTATTCATCCTAAACCCATTGCTGACACACTAATTATAAATACAATTTTAGATAGTATTCCACAATTTTTGAAAGTGGGTAATCGAAGTCTTAATCAATTGGACATTTATAAAGTTGACTTTATTAACCGGGGCATTTTAAATGAGAAAACATTCACTAATTCCAATTTTGAAATCAGTTTTTTAAAATTTAAAAGTAAGCTTAAGCCGGCCTCTGATTACAAAAGAAATTACTTGAGATCAGATATATCAAAGTTAAAAAAAGAAACAGCCAGGATATATTCCTATGCTTTAATTCAGAGTTCAGGATCAGATGTCTGGAATTACTTTAATGAGACTATTCACTCCTCCCTATCAAGCCAGATTGATACAGTAAAAGTTTCGAAAAATAATGGAATTATCTCTAAAACGAAAAACAAGGTAGTTTTGTTGACGGATGGTTATATTGAAACAATAAATAAAACAGCTGGCTATCAACTTAATCAGGATATAATTAGAAAAGTAAGAACTGAATTTCAGAAAAGTAAATCCAATGACTTGAAAAAATTCATTCTGTCAAATCCTCAATTTCTGGTTAAAAAAATAAACACTAATCTGAATAACACAGATGTTTTGGTTTTAGAAGTTACTGACAGATCTTTGGATGTAAATGGTGTTGCGAGATTTCATCCGACCGACCTTGAAATTTTAAAGATTATCTGGACAGATTGGCTTACCAAATCCGGAGCAGACCATGTACAAATACATGCGGCATTATCAAACAAAAAGGATGTTTATACTATCGTAAAAAACTTCATAGAAAGCAAATAAAACTTTTATCAACTTATTACCATAACATCAAAAAAACTTAACATCATGGCTTGGTCTTACAGAAAAAGAATCAAAATTGTACCGGGCGTACATCTAAATTTCAGCAAAAGAGGCATCTCAACCAGCATAGGAGTAAAAGGAGCTAGTTTAAATTTCAGTTCTTCGGGAACCAGATTAAATACGAGCGTTTTTGGATTCTCAAATTCTTATAAAATTACAGGCAATCCATCACAAAGATCACAACATCCACAATCTTATCCGCTTCCTGTACCTGATTATAATCAAACTTTTCCTGATAATATATTTAGTGCAGATATACACGAAATTACCTCTCAGGATATGTCAGGAATTAAAGAATCGATCTTAGTAGCACAACGGCAAAAAATCGAATTAGAGGCAGATTTAAAGAAAATAAAAAAAGCATTAACTTTTTCTAAAACAAAGAAAATAGTAAGTTATATTTTGATTTACGGCTTTGTAAATAAAAAGGTTGTTCAGGCAATCGATCGAGATATTACTGCTCAAAAAGAGGTGATCATTGAAACACAAATTGTGATTGATAACTCGGCAATTAGTATTGATATTCAATTTGATGATCCGACAAAAAAGAAGTATGAACGTTTATATTATGCCTTTAAAAACTTAAGTACATCCCATCGTATTTGGGATATTACCGGTGCTCATTATCAAGATCGCGTAGTTGCAAGATCTAACGCCAGCACATTGGTAAACAGAAGAGAAGTTAAATTAGGATTAAAAACGCTTCCTATTATTAAATCTAATTATGAAGCACTATATTTCCAAAATATAAATGGAGCTGATCTCTACTTCTACCCTACTTTTGTACTAATGTATACCAGTAATCAAAACTTTGCAATCATTGGAATCGATGAGCTTAATCTGAGCATTACCTCTGTAAACTTCACTGAAACATCAGCTGTCCCGGGAGACTCTAAAATTGTCAGAAAAACATGGGCAAAGGTTAACAAAAATGGCACCCCCGATAAGAGGTTTAAAAATAATTATCAGATCCCCGTAGTACAATATGGCAGAATATATTTATCTACATCAACTGGGATGAATGAAGAATATCAAATGAGCAATTTTGAATTTACCAAAGAGTTTGGAGAAGCATTTCAGGAATATAAAATTTCATGTAAATCAATTTAAACTATCAATTATTGAAAAGGAGATAAAATTTAAAGAAGAAAATATAATAATTGTTTTCAGCTATCTGACGGTCAACTGATTTTAGTTATAAAAAGTTCACAATAGAAAATTTTGAATTTTAAAAGTCTGCAACTTTTTTTCAAAACATAGTGATGCACAGCAGGGCAATGTTTTTGAAATGGGGTTGCTCCAAATTCTGCAAAAATGCGTTTTCAAACACAGGGAGGAATTATATTTTTGCCGCCAGATTTTCACTAGCCACCTCCTTTTTTTAAGCCTTAAAAAAAGCAACCTGCAAAGTTAATTGACCTCGCAGGTTGCTAAAAAATAAATTAAAATTTACTTACTATCTTCTTCCAAACGACCAAATAAATTATACCACTTCCCCTATTTGTTGTGCGGATTCTTAAACGAAAACTCAATCTTCCCCGTTCTCCAATCAAAACTCACATATCCCTGATACTTCTTACCATTCTTATCCACCAACCCACTAATATAGGCCATCTCCCCTGCTCTCAACTTATCCATCTGCCACTTACGAAGATACTTCCCTCTAAAAACAGTAGGTACTTCTCTCTCAAAATCCTTCCGTACATCTCTACCATCAAAACCCTTCAAATTCTTCTTAAATAAAACTCAATCCACTGCTTATCCGTATTAAACTGCACCGTTGCAGAAAAAAGACATCCCTTCTTCGACAACATATTTTCAATAAACAAAGGCTTGCCCTCACAAAGAATCTTCACCTGTTCCAGATTCAAAGTCACCCCACAAATCACTGGAATTCTGACAAAATCCATTCTTAAAGGAATCAACTCATTGGTCAGCCTGTCCCTACTGATCAACGAAGGAAACACTTCATCTGTCCACGGATCAACAAGACCCACTACCCTTCCCATATTCCCTGACTTCAACAAGTTCAACTCATCCTCTTCCGTAAACTCATGCCCAATAAACTTCTCCCTAAGATCAGGTTTCTCACGAACCCTGTGAATACGGACAGCCACTTCCCCACGGTCATCCGACTTTAACTGCAACCGTACATCGACCATACTCAATTAATATCCATCACTCAGCGGAATAGAAATCAACATCGGCGTTTTATATCCTTTCAGCAAAGATTCCAACGCTCCCATACTTTCCAGCTTCTCACGGTCAATATCAATCTCAGCCAATGATTCCCACGGAACATCTTCAATCTGAAAGCGATATTTAGAATTATAGCTGCTAAAAGAAGAACCTTCAAAACCATTCTCTACTGCAGAAGCCTCGATGTCAATATGCTTACTGTTTCTGACAGCATTAACCGCATCAATAGAAACTTCAAACTTCTTTAAATCCTGTCTTTATAACTCCGATGAACAGTCAATAAATTCCTGTACACCTATTGCTGTTTCCTGCGCCTCATATTTCCTAACTTTAAAAAACGAATACTCCGCAGGATTTTTAAGCTGATTGTAAAAATCTGAATAAAAGTCCATAAAAGAGCCTGCCGAAGAATCAATTCGGATCATCGTATCCGCCTTTTCTTCATTGGGTTTAACATCTACGAGATTTCCGAATGGATTAACCGACTGTACAATTCCAACGGAATTGGTACTGTGATGAAGCACCAATAAACTACTGACTTCTGAATGTACTGTCTATTTCCCTGAATCTTTCATAATGATTGTTTATATAATTAATATTACCTTACTTACAACTGTACCCTACTGAAAACCCTAAATGCAAAATTCTTAATCCAAAACACTAAATCTAAATTTCAAACCTTATCTAATACCTCCGTGTCTTGTAGACAAACATATCGGGCTATCTGTCCAGCAAAAGACTTCAACCGAAATCTCCATGATTTTGCGGACACTGTCCCAAGAATTCATTTTAGGAAAACAAACCCCTGCACATCAAGTTCATCTTTCGGAAGAAGAAAAATGCGAGGAAGCTAAATTCTTTAAGTCCGCTATCAAATCATCCCATCATCCGCAAAAGAGAAATGCGAATCCGAAGTCAGAATAAAATGATCCAGCAAAGTCATACTCAGAATCTTTGCAGCCTCATTAAGCTCAACTTAATATCGTTCACAATATTGAATTTCATCTGATTTGCTCCGGGTAAGGCGGAGACCTGATTTTCCCGTACCTGACATTAAAAAAACCTGTAGATTCCATAATTTGCAGATTGAAGGAAATTTTGACCTTTTCTATTCTTATACCTGATTGTATCTTTTGAAATAGTGTCTGTATTAATATCTTCCAAAAGGACTTATAATTACATCTGTTAAGATGATTTTTACAGGGAGATTAATAAGGATCAAAATTTCAATGAACTGCATTTGCATCTTGAGAGGTGTCTGACTTTTTCTATGCAGGTAACCATTCAGGCAGTCACAAGGAAAACTGCAATCAATACCTTGAAAACAATTAAGAAAGAACATTGATGGAAGCTTGAAATATTTTTGTGGAGGCTCCGGGATGTCCGATCCCGGATACCCAAAAAGATTTTTTTTCGCAGTGACAACGGAATAAATTTGCTATAGAAAATCAGGTAGCCTCATAGGAAATTGAACATTGTTGTAATCTGATTTGCTTATGATCGCTTTAATAAAAAATGATGCGATATATCTTCAGAAATGGTAAACTGTGTAAAATAGAATTGTAAATCATCTATAAAATGGTTTTGAATAATCAAAATATTCACTAAACAAGGCTAACAATTCAAATATTTTAATTATCGAACAATGTCTTTTCATTCTTATATTTGACGCTTTAAAATCCAGTAATAACCGTATCTATAAATTAAACTGTATATGATTTTCATTTTCAAAAAGACATTGGCTGCAATTGTATTATTTTCCTGTACTGTCTCAGTTTTCTCTCAGACAGACAGCATTGATGTGTTTATCCAAAATCAAATGCAGAAACGTAAAATTCCGGGATTGGAATTGGCAATCGTCAGACAAGGTAAAATTATAAAAACAGGCTATTACGGATTGGCGAATATTCAGGATTCTATCTCTGTAAGCAGTAAATCTGTATTTACCATTAATTCCATTACCAAAGCGTTTGTGGGTGTTGCTATTTTACAATTGGTAGAAGAAGGAAAATTAAAACTGAATTCGCCTATCTCAGAATACCTTACTGATATTCCGGAAAACTGGAAATTGGTGAAAGTTCAGCAATTGTTATCTCACACATCCGGAATTCCTGACCTTGTGGATGAAGAGGAAGCTGTAATGATCGCTGATAATTTTGATGCGTCCTGGAAAAAAGTAATCGCTATGCCTAATGATTTCAAGGCTGGTGAAGAATTCAGATATAACCAGACCAATTATTATTTGCTTGGTCTGATCATTAATAAGCTGAGTGGAATGACGTTCCAGGAATTCATTACGAAAGGGCAACTTCAAAAAGTGGGCATGCCAATGACTATCCGATCTGGTTTCGGGGCAACGAAAGAATTGGTTCCCAATGCTGCTAACAGCTATCAGTTTTCAAAAGGTAAACTCAACAATATGTTCTTCTCCTTTCCTCCGGCATTACAAACGGCAGCGGGAATGAGTTCCACAGCCAACGAACTAGCCAAATGGATCATCGCATTGCAGAATATGGAATTACTAAAGCAAAAATCCAGTTTAGAAGCACTTTGGAAACCTGATGTATTGAACAATGGAAAAACAGCAGGATTCAGTTTACTTCTCAATGGTTACGCAGCAGGATGGCCAACAATCATCAGAGATGAGCATCCTGCAGTCGCACCTGTTGGAGGTGGACGTGCGGCATTATTTGTTTATCCAAACGATGACCTTTCTATTATCGTGTTGACCAATTTATCTGGTGGAACTCCTGATGTTTTTATAGATGAACTGGCTGGGTTGTTCATTCCCGATATGAAAGAAGCCAACGGTTTTGGAATGTCACCGTCAGCAAAATCCTTGAAAATGGTTTTAGACAAAAACGGGTATAAAAATGCCAGCGAAACAGCGAAAAAATTAAAATCAAAAAATAAGAATTTCGTTTTGACGGAAAATGAAATCAATATTTGGGGGTACAAATTGATTTCTCAAAAAAGGCTGGGAGATGCTTTGGAATTATTTAAATTAAATGTTTCACTGTATCCTTCAAGCGGTAATGCTTATGACAGTTTGGGAGAAACATATCTTGAACTTGAAAATTATGATCTTGCACTTAAAAATTACGAACAGACCTTAAAACTAGATCCACAAAATAAAAATGCGCAGGAAATAATCAAAAAACTGAAATCAAAGCATTAACTATTTTTATAAGAGATGACTATCAAAGCTATATCTTTAGCTAATTATAACCAAAAAGAATCCTGATTACAGTTGTGAGACGGATTCTTTTTGTTTTAGGCGAGTATTATTTTTTTGATTCCTCAAGAGAAACTTTTCGGAATTCCTTAAAAAGTTTGCTTAGTTCCAAAGCTGATTTTCCGGCTCTTGTTCCTGCTGCCTTGTTTCCTTTTTCAGATTGCAGACTCGCTTCAGTCGAAAATGCTTCAAATTCAGCATTGATTTTTTTGATAAGTTCTTTCATAACTGGATTCTATAAATTTATTTTAAGATAAATATATTTATTTTTTTGTTTTAAACAGGTAACATTGCTGTTTAAAAGCTTACATTTTGCGGCCTTTGGATTTGTTAAAAGGTTTATTTATCCTTTCCTGTTCTTTTAGCGGGTTTTTAAATGAAAATTCAAACTTTCCAATATTATTGTCATAGCTGATGTAGCCCTGGTACGTTTTTCCGTTTTTGTCTGTCAGGCCATTGATGTACGCAGGCTCTCCTTTTTTAAGTTTTTCGATCTGCCATGGGAAAAGTTTTTTATCACGGAATGTGATGGGAATTTCTGATTTCTGATGGTTGAGATTGTGTCCTTTTACGGTTTTGCTTTGAAGGGTTCTTATATTTTTGCTGAACAGGAATTCAACATACTGCCGGTCTGCATTGAACTGGACGGTGGCATTGAATAGTGTTCCTCTTTTGGAAATCATGTTTTCAAGGTAGAGCGGTTTGCCCTCTTTTAGCGTGTTTTTTTGGTTTTGGTCGAGGGTGACTCCTTTGATGGTGAGGGGAATTCTGATGTATTGTGTGCTTAATGGAATAAGGTCATTGGTCAGACGGTCTCTGCTGATAAGGGATGGCTGGATTTCGTTGGTGATGGGATGGATGAGATCGACTACCCTGCCCATATTTCCTGTTTCCTGTAAATTGATCTGGTCTTCTTTGCTGAAAGTATGCCCTAAGTAAGGTTTGGTGTAGTCAGGTTCCGGTTTAACGGGAAAAAACCGGATTTCCAGATGTCCTGCGTTTCCGACTCTGAGCGCTATTCTTGCATCTGTTGTTAAGACTGATGAACTGTTTTCGATATTGATGGGAAGAAGCATAGGAGTTTTATAGCCTTTGAGTAATGGTTCAAGTGCATTCATGTTTTCAAGCTTTTCTCTGCTCAGTCCTGTTTTGCAAATGATATCCCAGTTAATTTGTTCAGGACTGTAGAGGTAACGCTGTGAACTGAAGCGGAATTCAGATGGGTTTTGATTGGAAAAACTTTGTTGGTTGTTATAAGTGTTTTGAGTGTTATGATTGCTTTGATTGCTTAAATAATTAGTCTGGTGTGCTTCTACTGAGTCTATGGACACTTCATATTCTTTCAGCAACATGAGGTCTTCATATGATGATTCGTTGACATATTGCTGTAAATCTGTTGCGGTCTGATGAGCTTCATATTCAGTGACTTTGAAGAAAGAGTAATCTTCAGGCTTTTTTAGCTGATGGTAAAAGTCTGTATAGAACTCCTTAAAGGCATTTTCATTTTGTTCTATTCTCAGGATTTGTTCTGATGTTTTCTGATAAGGTGGTGTGTGGAGTATTGTACCGTCAGGATTAATATCCTGTACAATACCAATGATCTTACTGCTGTTATGAAGAACCAGTAAGGTATCGGATGATTTTATAGCAGGAGTGGATTTCGGATCAGCATGCTGAGCTTCGTGTTGAAGATTTTGTATATCGGCTTGTGAGTGATTATTTTTTTCCATACTTCCCATATTTGTCTTATTTACCAAGGGGTTAAAACTAAGACTTAATATAAGTACTAAGTTTATTGTTGTACTGAATGACTCTCGATGGCTCAGCATGACTATAGATCACCTGGTAGATGAATATTTCAGCTGGAATCATCCGGAAAATACTTTGGTATCTAGAAAAGGCATAGATAGAGGCAGTGTAATGCTACTGTAAGCGTGGAATAATAACAGATTTATTGGTTCTTATTTGTTTTGACGATGTTGTACAGATTGTCTTTCGGGAAAAACTATTGCTTATGTCATAATCAAGTCTTTTACTGTACAGTCAAAAGAACATTCTATCTTTATAATATGATTAACCGCTCTCCGAAGTCCCCCCGACTTTAGAGCTTTACTTTAGAGTCAGGAATAAAACCCGGTAACTTAACTTTGTCATTTTTTTTTCAATTTCATGATGCAAATAAAAGTATAGGTAACGCCATAAATAAGCAGAGCTGAATTTTTTTGTTAAAATTCCAATTTTTATTTTTTTTTATCATATGAAATAAAACGGTCAAACAAGCTAAGATTGAACTTTCGGCTCCGTTCAACTCAAATATTTTAGGTTAAGGTAAAGAAATCGATTCCTTACTAAATTTAAATGAATTAAATTATATTTTGCTATTTTTTATGGACCTTCTATTTGTGAAATAAATCCAATATTCTTCCAATGGAAAGAGAACTCCTCTTGGGTGATACTCTTAGATTCTCGGACTTATTATTATAAATAAAGCTATCGTGTAGGGCGATCCTCTAAACTATTATTTAAAGCGCTGATTGTATTGAAGGTAAGTTGCTCATCACCTTTGTTTTATCTTTGCAACATTCGCAATACATTAATAATTTGATTTAAATGTTTTTTTCTAAACAGAAATAAATTGAACTGAAATCTTTTTGTTATTGAACGCGACTGAATAATTATCTTCATGCGTTTTCCAAAGATATGGTTCCTGATTTCAAAATGCCGAATCGCCGTTTTGGGAAACTCAGCTATAGGTGAAACATATCCTTTTTTTGCAAAAGGATGGATTTTTCTAATCGTAAGACAAGCTGCTGATTCATCAATTTCAATATACTTTATTCGCAACAATAATACTGACAAAAGTACTGAAATTACGATAACAACCGGAGTCAAGTATAAATTGTGAGGAATAAATTGAAGCAGAATTATTATAAAAACACATACTGTAAGAAGAGTAACATTTAGCAACGCAAGGATTTTTACAGCCTTTAGATTTGAGATTTTCATTAAAAATACTATATTAGAGAGACATACAATAAAAAAAATATGTCATTATTTGGTCTTCAAATCTAAATATTTATTTTTATAAAATCTATCAATTTTTAACACATTTTATATAAAAAAAAATAATTTATTTAAATAATCAGGACGTGGTAGTTAATTTTTCAGCAAATTCATTTCTGGCTTAAAAAATTAACTCAGAATCAAAGCGTAGATTGATATAATTTAGAATTTATTTATCCTTGCTTGTTCTTTTACCGGATTTTTAAACGAAAATTGAAACTTCCCAATATTCTTGTCATAGGTGATGTAGCCCTGGTACTTCTTTCCGTTTTTGTCTGTCAGGCCATTGATGTATGTAGGCTCTCCTTTTTTGAGTTTTTCTATCTGCCATGAGAAGAGTCTTTTGTCACGGAATGTGATTGGTATTCCCAGTTCCGGATGGTTGAGATTGTATCCTTTTACGGTTTTGCTTTGAAGGGTTCTTATATTTTTGCTGAATAGAAATTCAACATATTGCCGGTCTGCATTGAACTGGACGGTGGCATTGAATAGTGTTCCTCTTTTGGAAATCATGTTTTCAAGGTAGAGCGGTTTGCCCTCTTTTAGCGTGTTTTTTTGGTTTTGGTCGAGGGTGACTCCTTTGATGGTGAGGGGAATTCTGATGTATTGTGTGCTTAATGGAATAAGGTCATTGGTCAGACGGTCTCTGCTGATAAGGGATGGCTGGATTTCGTTGGTGATGGGATGGATGAGATCCACTACCCTGCCCATATTACCTGTTTCCTGTAAATTGATCCGGTCTTCTTTGCTGAAAGTATGCCCTAAGTAAGGTTTGGTGTAGTCAGGTTCCGGTTTAACGGGAAAAAACCGGATTTCCAGATGTCCTGCGTTTCCGACTCTTAACGCTATTCTTGCATCTGTTGTTAAGACTGATGAACTGTTTTCAATATTGATGGGAAGAAGCATAGGAGTTTTATAGCCTTTGAGTAATGGTTCAAGTGCATTCATGTTCTCAAGCATTTCCCTGCTCAGTCCTGTTTTGCAAATGATATCCCAGTTGATTTGTTTAGGATCATAGAGGTAACGCTGTGATCTGAAATGAAACGCAGGTTTATTTTCACTTGAAAAACTGTGGTGGTCGTTTTGATTGCTTTTACTGTTTTGACTGTTTTGATTTCTTTGAATGTCTAGGTAATTACTGTAATGAGCTTCTACTGAATCTATGGACACTTCATATTCTTTCAGTACCTGTTGATTTTAGTCTCCGGAGTCAATGATGTACTGTTGTAAATCTGATGCAGTCTGTTGGGCTTCATATTCGGTTACTTTGAAGAAGGAGTATTCCTGCGGATTTTTAAGCTGGTGATAGAAGTTGATATAGAACTGAGCAAAGGCATTTTCGTTTTGTTTTATTTTCAGGATTTGTTCTGAGCTATTTTGGTAAGGGGATGTCTGCTGTACCGTACCGTCAGGATTGATGTTTTGGACAATTCCAACCAGCTTATTTCGGTTGTGGAGAACCAGTAAAGTATCGGATGCTTTTAGATCTGGATTGGATTGCGGATCAGCCTGCCGATCCTGTTGCTGCATGTCTTGTTGAGCATCTTTTAGGTGATTATTTTCTTCCATACTGCGAATGTTTGCCTGAGTTTTTTAATAGACAAAACTAAACAGTAATGCTAGTACTGAGTTTCTTGTTGGACTGAATGACTTTAGTTGGCTTTACATGTCTGCAGATCAATTGATAATTGATTATTTGAGCTGGAATCATCCTCAAAATACTTTGGTACCTGGATCAGGTATAGATAAAGCCAGGATAATGCCACTGAAAGCGTAGAATTAATATAGAGTTTTAACTTATCGTTTATTTTTGCACATGTACAGTTTGGGTTTCGAGAGAAACTGTGTCTAATGCCATATTTATTGGTCGATCAGCGAGAAATTATGGGTTAATCTGTTACATTACTCAAACATTAAACTTTCTGTTCCAATGAGAAAAATCAACATGAATTTGTGTCGTTTTCGAAAGTAAAATCTATAATCAGAAAACGGATCAAAACAGGTATACCACAAATCGGCGGGAAATTTTTATTACAAAGCAATTTACCAGACTTTTGAGGGATTGGCAACCAGAATTAGCTCTAAAATCACTCCTATTACAATGATACAATATCTTAATTTTTTGATATTTAAAAAAAAGTTTAAACAAATTAAAAATTAATTTATGGTAAATGCACAACAGGTTATAAAAAGATTAATATTGCTTAGATCCTAATTTTTTTAGATTTTTATATTCTAATTTTTTTATTCTGTTATAAAGCATATAGACAATACAATTTGTAAATTTTAAATAGGTTATAAAGAAGTTATCTTAAATATCGAATAAGACAATCTTATACTACGAGAACATTATTTTGAAACAGCTGAAATCAGTTCTTGAGTAAATGACTTACAAGCGAAAATTGCACGAAGTAATTAGAAGCACATCGTTACCAGATAAACTGGTAGAACTCTATGTATCCCAAGTAGCTCAATGTGAGAAAAACGGTATCTATCAGTCCGTGGACAATGATATTGATCCAGATATTTTTGAATTTGATATATAAAAATCCAAAAGCAATCCCGAATACGAATGTCATGATCAGTCCTGCCGTACCTTGGTACAAATGGGGCAGACAGAACATCAATGCGGAAAGGATCACTATAAGAATTTTCTTATCACCGAAGATATTTTTCAGTTGAGCGAAAGCAAATGCCCTGAACAGCAATTCCTCTCCTATCGCAGCACTGATCCACATTCTGTACAGCCATTTGAGATACTGTGCCGTGTCACCTTTGATGTGCTCAAAAGTAGAATAATCAGCTGGTTCGTTGCAAAGCCAATTGACCAGCGGCTGGATCATAAAATCCACACTCAATTCTAAGATTAGATATGAAACTAAAATATTCTTTATGTCACCTGATTTGAGGTTCTTAAAATTGAGTGATTTCAGATCTCCATTTTGCAGATAGGTACTGATTAGGATAAAAATAATGATGACACAAAAAGTATATGGAAATTTTGTCAGTGGATTATAGATCAGTAAAAAAGATATGGCAAGTAACGCTAGTGATATCCATTTAGTTTGTAGCAGCCTTTTCATCTTCATCATTTCAAAAGTTTGGTTTGCAGCCTTATGAAGCCGGAAGGATATTTTCAAAGAACTTTGCAATGTTCTTCTTCAGTTTTTCAAAATGTCCGATTCTCCAAATTCTTTATTATCATAGCCTATTGGAAACCCTTTCTCCCCATATTGATTATTTTTTAGAGTTGTAAGATTTTGAAAGTCCCCGTTCACAATTCCGGTCTCATCGGTATGGATATCTAAGTATTTTATAGCCGCATTTCTGGAGAAATCCAACTTTTTGAGATCTATGGTCTTTACCTCTTTCTTCAGATCAGATCTGAAATACAGATTCATTTTCCTGGTATCAATGACCGTCTGCCATTCGCCGGGATGTATAGAGTTTAAAATATTCCACGCATAGTCGACAGGCTTTTCATCGTACGTATAATTTTTTAGCATGTAGTACGCACGGCTGTAGCGGTCTTCCCATTTTATGTTCTGTTCAAAATCAAACTTTTCATTTCCGCCAAGAAAATCAAATTTTTTAGCAGCGGCCAGATCCTTATGGTACTGATTGTTGCATAGCAATGGCATTGGCATTTCCTTATTGGTAAGTACGGTGTATTTCCCGTTTAATAAGGCGATCGTTGCAGAATTTCCTTTGGCATCGGTCAGGAAAAAATGACTCCCTGCTGCATTGGGCCACCAGTTAATGTTGGGACCATCATTCAGATGGTCTACCACTTCTTTTACCGTTTTGTAGTTGTCCAACTGATACTGAATCCATTGTGCCCAGAACATATCAGGCTGTTTTGGATTATATACTTTACTGGTCTCTTCGAGATATAATTCAACCAAAAAAAGACCTTTTTCATTGACGCCGTAGCAGGGAAGGTCATATCCCAAAAGATTAAACGTAACGGAACCGAATTTTGAAGTCCATTGTTTATTGGCTTGTGTTTGATCAGTTGTCAGATTTTGCCAGCTGATATTCCTTTTCAGGACATCCCGCTTATTAATGACGATCATTCCTGGCATTGTTTTCCAGTTTTCATTAAAGCCAACGACGTTATAATTGTTCCCAGTCAGCAAAAATGCCGAGCACGCTTTACTTTGGACTGAGTAAACGAGAGCGGATATCAATATGTATCGGAGAAAGAAAATTTTCATAAAGAATACTAATTTATTTTAATGACCAGCAGAAATAGTTTGATCGACAGGCCTGTATTTTTTTCAGAAACTTTGTTCTGTGATTTGAATATTATATACTATACAAATTTACAATTATTGAACAAATGAAGTTGTAAATCGTCAGATTTAAGTTTCATTTATTCTTAGAAACTTATCTTTAATAACAACAGTTTCACAGAATTTCCTTACACACATTACTTTAAAATTGGGAATAGATCTTTCCAATTTACACAAACTATTTCCTGATAATAACGTTTAAATGTTTTGTGAGCACCCAAGCGATAACCTATCATGATTAAAATAATTTCGGAATCAGACATTTTTGAACTTCTGTTTCTACTTTTTGGCGTACTCAAGTGATTCCAGCTTCAATTTTTAATTTGTACATCAAACTCTTTACAAAAACCGCCTGTTTGTACAAAAATATTTATAATTTGGTATTTCAAACTCATAGCAATAAATTATTTAAATATTTGAATGTCAAAGACCTAAAGATACAAATATTGCTTTTTTTACAAATTATATTTCTGTTTTTATCCCTAACTCAGTTATGTAAATATTTTATGGAGGATATTATTAATAGAAATTGCTAAATAATTAGAAGTCCTGGCTCCAATCTAGTTAAACTATCCGAATTTAATATATTCATCTGTTTTAAGTATATCGAAATTCAGTTTCTTCTAAACTGAAACAAATTATGAAGTCTAATCCGAATTTTTATAGATACTTATAAACATTTCATTTGACTCTTCAGCAACAATGTTACTGAAACGATCATAGTATTTTAACACATCACTAATTATTTCATTTTTGGTAAAGTACTTGAAATCACAGTCTTCATGCGAATCACCAAAAGATGTTTTAGGATAATAAGTTACGTTGCTATCCGCTTCTGGCATGATGTCATCATCATCCATGAATTCGTAAACTATTCTCTTTTGACTCATTATTCCAGAAATAAAATTATTGACAACGTCGTGATCTATTTCAAAAGAACACTTTAATCTTCCGGTCAGTAATTAATATCAACAGCAATTCCATTTAATAAAATTACTTACTTTAATTCTGTGAAAGCAGGCAGGATAAGATTTTTCAGAAAAATGTTTACAAAGTTTTTCATCTTAAAAGAAATAATTTTTCCAAGTCGTCCCTTCAGGAATTCTCCTTACCACTGTGTTGTAGAATCCGAAAGTTCTTTTTAAATAGTATTGCAAGTGTATTAAAAGGTTCGTCGTTAGTGATACAACAAATTAAATCATAATTATTACGTACGGCTGTGCAGTGACAAGTATTATGGTCTGCATTGCCTTCTTCTCGTCGGTTATTTTTAACAACATTTATTCCGCTGGTCAAACTTACATCGCGACGCCTTCAAGCAGTTCCGTGCTTCTGAGTGCGGGTGATCTTATCGCCTACCGTATACTGGGTCTGACCGCCAATCAGCTGATCGGTTATGTATCCCTGCGGTACACTGAACAATAATTGGATTGTTTTTTTTGACTGGAATTAAAATGTCATGTTATCTGATAAATTTATTTATACTGACATCTGACGAATTGGTTTATAAGTGAATCTGATCAATCTGTTTGTAAGAGTCTTATCATTGAACCTGTAATAACATCTGATTAGACGATTTATCCCAAAAGTTTAATATGGATCAAAATTGCAATGAATTGTATTTGCATTGAGGTTTCTGACTTTTTTATGCTGAATACTGTTTAGGCACGCACAAGGAAAACTGCAATCAATTCCTTTAAAACAATAAGAAAGAAATTGCTCAAGCCTGAAATGTTTTTGTTGAGATTCCGGGATCCCTGATCCCGGATACGCAAAAACATTTTTTTCCGCAGTGGCCACGGTATATATTTGCTGTAGAAAATGAGATATCTTTATATGATATCATAGCAATTAAAATATGATCAGCGTATTGGAGAATCATAATGTGTAGATTGCAAAGCATCAGAAATTTGTATATTTGAGTAGTTGCTAACCTACATCCACAAAATGATTGTAATGGATATCGAACAAATACTTGATAAGATCTATCCCCTGTCAGAATCTTCTAAGCAGATACTCAAAAGTCACATCACTGAACTAAAATTCCCTAAAAATTATGTGATCATCCAACAGGATAAAATTGAAAAAGATTTTTACTTTATCAAAAATGGGATCGCCAGAACATATATTCAGTATGATGGCGATGAAACTACATTTTCCTTCGGGAAAGAAGGAGAAACCATCATTTCTTTCAATAGTTATATTGCCGATGATGAAGGCTATGAGAGTGTTGAACTGCTGGAAGATTGTACACTTTACAAACTTAATACAAAAGACCTGCGAAAGTTATACATTGAAAACATAGAGATTGCCAATTGGGGTATTAGGTTTGCGGAAGATTTGCTTTTAAGAGCAGAAAGCAGATTGCTGGCAAGGCATTTCGGAAATGCTGCCGATCGATATGAATTGTTGTTAAAAAATTATCCCCTTTTATTACAGAGAGTTCAGCTGGGATATATTGCCTCTTATTTAGGGATCACACAGGTGAGCTTAAGCCGAATCAGAGCCTGCACAAAATAGTATTATTTTTTATCATTTGTTAAATTATTATTGATACAGTTTTGAGAATTTTGTCTTCAGATAAAAAATAACAGATAAAATGCGAGATATACAAATAAGAAAAGCAGAAAACAGAGATCTTATCAGCCTGCAAAAAATTGGTAAGCTTACATTTTCCGAAACCTTCTCTTCAGATAACCTGGAAGAAAATTTAAGATCATATCTTGAAAATGCATTCTCAACAGAGAAAGTAAAAAGCGAACTCTCAGATAAAAACTCTCAGTTTTATTTGGCAGAGCTTGACAAGAAGATCATAGGTTACTTAAAAGTGAACCTGGGAGATTCACAAACTGAAATTAAAAGTAAAAAATCACTGGAAATTGAAAGGATCTACGTAGTGAAAGAGTTTCACGGAAAGAACGCCGGACAAATACTTTACGAAAAAGCTATTGAAGTGGCCAAAGAAATGGAAGTAGATTTTGTATGGCTTGGCGTTTGGGAAAAAAACCTTAGAGCAATTCGCTTCTATGAAAAAAATGGATTTACAGCATTTGACAAACATGTATTCAAACTGGGAAATGAAGAACAGATTGACATTTTGATGAAACTGATGCTTCTGCGCAGTTAATTATCTTCAAGAAAGGTCGTCCATGGATTCAGTCATAACAGTAAAAATAAGTACTGACAAAACGTCAGGGCTTTTATATTTGGCTAACAGTTTTTGAGTAAAGAATCTCAATATTCTTTCTAATTTTTTACTAATAACGTACTCAGACCCAAATTCACTGATGAACGAAATAAAAACTATTAGCTTCATCATGATCCTACTGATAAGTTTTCCCACGCGTAAAGCTGCCTTCTGATAAAAACTAAAAACCTCATCAGACCGCATCGGTTAAAACCTGTAATAGATGTTGAATCTATTTTGAGTTCTGAAGCAGCAATCTAAACCGTCCCCAAAACAATATAGACTTTTCTATACGACTTGCTAACAATTCATAAAAGCAAATAAGCTAATGTGCACCCACAGATTAATAAAGATCAAATTTTAATGAATTGCATTTGCATCTTGTGAGGTTCTGACTTTTCTATGCAGATTACTGTTAAGCAGGAAATAGGAAAACTGCAATTAATTCCATGAAAACAATAAGAAAGAAAATTAATGAAAACTTGAACTGTTATTGTGGAGATTCTACGATCCGTGATCCCCGAAACGCCAAAAGATTTCTTTCCGAAGTGACCACGGAATATATTTGCTGTACAAAATCAGCCAGACTCATATGGAAGCATTGTATTTTAATGTGATCTGCATTTTGACAGATTCAACAAAGGGAACTTTTGACAGGTCTGTATTGAAAAAAAATTGTTTCGGCAGCTGTAAATGCAGGAGCGGCAGTCAGTGAGACTGATACTACAAAACCTTCAGTACAGCTGTCACATGGCATAGAAATATTGAATTATCTCTTATCCCGAAACTTCACCGATAATAAAATTTATATATAGAAATCGCAACTTCTTTTTTTGGTGGTATGTTGTATATTAGCTAAGCCTTTAATTGAGTCAGATTCATTGTTTGGATGTCCTTGAAATATATTAAAAGCAAAGTTTTAAAAAGAATAAAATATGTAACCTATTAATGGAAAGCTTCGAAAGATTTATAAAAAAGACGATTAGTATTGATGAAACCGAATTGAAAATTGTACTGTCGAGATGCAGAAAAAAGTCGGTTCCGAAAGGGAAACTAGTCTTGAAAAAAGGACAGATTGCCAATCAGTATTTTTTTATTATTTCCGGGGGTCTGCGTTTCTTTTATGAAGGCCTGACCAGTGAAAATACAACCTGGGTCGTTTTTAAAAATGAGTTTTTGACAGAAATATCGAGCCTCAATCCGCAAAAACCAACAAGGTTTAATATCATTGCTGTCGAAGATACAGAGCTGATTGTAATTGATAAAAAAGATATGGATTTCCTGTATGGTCATATTCCTGTATGGCATGAGTTCGGCAGGAAAATCTGGGAGGAAACGACTGTCAGAATGATAGATCAGATTTTGAATTTTCAAACACTTACTGCTGAAGAACGGTATCTGGAGTTCGTCAATACACCGGAGATTCTGCAAAAAATCCCTGTCAAACAATTGGCAGGCGTCTTAGGCATCACGCCCAATGCTTTGAGCCGAATACGAAAAAATATTAAATAAATGATTTACTACCAGATGGTAGTTTTGCCCGCAATAAGACCATTTATCTTTGTATCAAATTAAAATTGATATGAACGAAAATTCAAATGATATCTCTGATCAATATTCTGATACAGAATTGATCAAAAATCTTACGGGCTTTAAAAATAGATACATTACCGTCAACGGTATTAAACTACACTATGTTGAGGGAGGAACCGGTAAACCATTAATTTGTCTTCCAGGATGGCCACAGACCTGGTATTCATTTCAACCCGTTGCGATGCAATTGGCAAAAATATACCGCGTCATTATCATTGATCTGAGAGGAATGGGAACTTCGGAAAAACCCGAATCCGGATATGATAAAAAAACAATGGCGACAGATATTCATCAGCTTGTATTACAGTTAGGTATTGAGAAAGTTAGTTTGATGGGACATGATATTGGCGGAATGGTTGCGATGAGTTTTGCTTTTAATTTCCCTGAATCCACAGAAAAACTAGTCGTTCTGGATGGCTCACATCCAGGTGAAGGAATGTACCAAATGCCATTAATACCGTCTCCAGGAACTTTCAGTGAAAAAATGGATGGCAATATGCCTTATGCATGGTGGATGGGATTCAATCAGGTAAAGGGTTTGCCAGAGCAATTGCTGGAAGGCAGGTTTCATTTGCTGCAGGAATGGCTTTTTAATTATGTGATGATTGACGAAAACAAAATGACCGGACTTGAAAGAGCGGTGTATGCGGCAGCTTATAATGACAAAGAAAGCATACGGGCATCCAACGCGTGGTATCAGGCTTTTCAGCAGGATATTGAGGATTCCAGACATTATCAGCAATTAACGATGCCAGTTTTAGGAATTGGAAGTTACATCAGTTATAATTATATGAATTACGGATTGCCTTTTGTTGCTGCCAACCTTCAGGTCATCGGGATTCTTGACAGCGGACATTATTTATTTGAAGAAAAACCACAGGAAGTGCTTGATATCGTATTACCATTTTTAGCATCGTAAAAAAAAATTTATGGAAAAAACAATTTTAGTTGCAGGCGCAACGGGCAATTTAGGAAACAGAATTTGCAGAGAATTAGTAAAACGCGGCGCTACAGTCAAAGCAATCGTGCGGGATTCAACTGATACAGATAAAATAGAAATACTTAAAGAATTGGGTGCTGAAGTTTCGATCATTGATTTAAATGATGTGAATGCCATAGCTGCAGAATGCGCCGATGCCGACTGTGTCATTTCCGCAGTCGCAGGACTGGGAGATGTCATTATTGATCTGCAAAAAAGGATTTTAGACGGAGCAATTAAAGCTGGTGTACCAAGATTTATCCCTTCTGATTTCTGTACTGATTACAATAACTTACCTGAAGGCGAAAACAGAAATTTCGATTTAAGAAGAACTTTTAAAAAATATATTGATCAATCCCCTATCCGGGCTTCATCAGTTTTTAATGGTTGTTTTGCCGACATTTTGAAATACAATACGCCTATTCTGAATTTGAAAGATAAAAGTATTGGATACTGGGGAGATAAAGCGGATTGGAAATTGGATTTCACAACAATGGATAACACAGCATCCTTCACGGCAGAAATTGCATTGGATGATTCTGCTCCCCGAGACCTGCAGATTGCAGGTTTCCAGATCAGCCCAAATATGATTTTTGATGATGTGAAAGAAATTACCGGACAGGAATTCAAATTACATCAGATCGCAACTTTAGAGGATTTTGCAGAATATATCAGGAAACAAAGAGCAGATAATCCTGCGGGAGAAAATGAATTGTACGCAAAATTTCAACAAGGTCAATATATGTATTCGATGTTTTCGACACAACATAATAATTTGGAAAATAACCGTTACAAAGGAATTTCGTGGACTATAGGTATTGATTATATAAAAACGTTTTTATAATAAGAATCTGACACTACTACTGATTTGCCAGCTATCAAGAGTCTGCATAACCGGCAAATTATTTAGTCACTTTCTTATGTGTTGCACCACTTTTTCCAACTTCCACCGAATTGTAATTAAAATGAAGATGGAACCCAGCGAATCGGTATTAAACCGGATTTTCTTAAAAAGTTTGCTTAAGTTTTTCCTTTGTTAGATTGAGCTTGCTCATGATGTTCCAGTCGATATGTTCGGGGAGATAATTCTAGGATTAGTAATAAGGTGGTTCAACTCTATCAGAAAATCAACGGAAACTCCAAAATAACGATTCACACTTTTGCCTTGACAGAAGAAATGATGGAAAAAAACCTATTTATTTGCCTGCCTGTTTAATCTCTTTAGTGAAAATCCTTATGAAGACAGCTTAAATCACCTTATAGATCCTGAATATGATCATCCGAAACAGATAAAGAGCTGGAAGAAACAATTTGATAAGTGGAATACAAAATTTGAAAATTTGCAAAATGTAGATTTTTCAGACTATCCGCTGCTCACAGATCAAGTACTTGCATGCTGTCAGCGGATTTTTTCAGTATATAATTCCTCTATACAATTTGTCCATTAGCCAATAAATTATATTATCAGTGCTGGCAAAAATCATAGTCTGCCACTATTATCAATTCAAAAAACTTTATAAATTTATAATATGATTACACGGGAAGAATATTTGAAAGCTTTGGAAACTGTACAGAGTTACAGGGATCAGATAAAGACTGAAAAAAAAAAGCTGCAGCACTAGCCGATTCTAAATTCCTTTCTGAGTTTGATATTCCGTTAAAGTTTAAGAAACTGTTCAGGGAATATTATATCTATGCTGAGAAAGTACAGGATCACCAGGGTCTGAAATGGGATGCGTGTTTTGAGTTGCTTACGGTTGCAGATTTAAAGCGGAAACCATACCGAATCGATGATTTAAGCAAGGTCAAAGGTACAGGACAGAAAACAATGGATGAGCTAAAAATACTTTACAAAAAATTAGGTATAATTTGATTGATAAAAATTTATGTCTTAAGAAGGGTTCTTTATAATTGTCTTGTAGTCATATTTCATTTTATGAAATTACATTTCTGATTGTAAACATATAGTCCGACATTTTAATGAAAACCATTCGGTACTAAGCATGGTGTTAAGAGTAATAAATAACAACAAGTAAACTAATATAATTTCCATATTGCTCTTCACCAAATTATCTGGATGGCTGGTTATAATGAGATTCCTCGATGCAATTCCGTTTTTCCGCACCATCCTTTCAATTTTCCTGCAATAAACTGAGGGCAGTTGTCAACACGAATTTTTCGGGTTTTCCACGCCATTCAACCAATTGTTCCAACTGTGGAACCTCTTTTGCAGAAGCAAGGCTGGTGTCACTCGTAATGTCCAGGATTTCCCGGTTAAAATCACCAATGATATTCATTTTGTAATAAAATACGGAAGTGTTTATGGTAAAAAGTCTATACGCATTCCGAGTGCTTATCCCGTATCGTAGAATTTAGGTTGGCTGACGCCGTGCTCACGGCAAATCTCATTAACTGTTCTTCCTTGATTTTGTTCAGCTAGATTCTTAATAATCTGAACTTCTGTAATTTACTGTTTTTATTGTCTTCCAAATCTAAAAACTATATTTTTAAATGATACGGTTTGTGGGGAAGATTACAATGACGCTTAAAGTTTAATTTCATCTTTCACCTGGAAAATTAAAAGAACTTACATTTCCCATAACAATGAACTAAAAACAACATCAAGTACCACATTATAGCATTGGAAACCATGTGGTATGCATCTTTTATCAGTGAAATAATTATGTTAAAAAAAAGAATTGTACTGAAAATCTGCTGTTAATACACTACTTTTGCCACTTCCTTTAAGGAAAACACACATACACATAAAAAAAAAAAAAAAAAAAAATGGTTACTAATAAAGTTACTACTATACTCTGTGCCACTAAGTACGGAGTTATCAAAACAGCTGATAATTCACCATCAGCTTCTACTTTCAGAGTGAACTTAAAATCTCACACCAGGATCTTCTATTGTCCTACCTGAAATTCAGTTACTTATATTCACGCATCTGCTAAAAAAACATTTTCATTCTTTATCACCCATCATACTTAAGACTGTCCTGATATCACAGATAGAGACATATCTCCTCTATCGTGTGATCTGCTGACTGAGCATGATGAATGATTTATGAATTTCTGAACTTTACAACTAAAAACTTAAGCGAAAACAATTCCGGTCTGCATGATATGCTGATCTAATCTCTTACATACTTATATGAAAGCATCATACATTCGCTTATTATTATCATTAATGCCCCTTACTGCTTTTGCCCAATCTGTTCCATCGAAGATTTATACAGATTTTAACGGGTATTGGGAAAGCAACACCAATAATCAATTAATTCCGAACAACAGCCATAATTTACTGGCTTTCAAAATTGGAAATACAGTATATTCCACAGGTGTGAACAACAATTTGCTGACTTCAAAGGGAATCGTCTTTACAGCTGGAAACTATGCTGCATTACCTATAACGTCGAACCCTGCACCCGGAGGCAGTACATTTATCGGTGTCGGAAGAGCTTTTGGAGGTGACGGAGACGTCAGCCCTATACCGGTATCTCAACCTCTTTCACAATACTTAACCGACGGAAATAACGGTTTGGATATTGGAACCGCCATTTTTAATTTTCCTTCAAGTGCAGAGATAAATTATCAGATCCAGGACATTAACGTTTCATCCATCGGTGACGGAATTCCTGATCTTCTCATCACACAGATGGGCCAGATAAGCAATGTTCAGGACCGCTATTCGTTCAGAAACAGCGCCGGAGCCGTTGTTGGAACTGAATTCAGTGTGGATTTGTCAACGGTCACAAGTCTCGGATTATTCAGGTGGAAATTTTACAATGCAAGTGCTTCACCGATTACCTACAATACTACCGTTGGACCTAATGACAGCAACAACACCAGAGACGTAAGGATACTGGCTCTTGACTGGTCTGATCTGGGAATTACAGCTTCAAATGCAAGTCAGGTTTCAAAATTCACACAGATATTTTCTGGTCAGAGTGACCTCTCTTTTACTGCTTACAACAAAAATTCGATCAGTCTTCGTATGCCGGTCAGCGGCACTGTTTTTAAAGATAATAACGGTGGAGTTCCAAATGGTCTACCCTTCTCCAATGTTACGCTCAGTTTAAAGAACAGCAACGGAAACACTGTAGCCACAACAGTGAGCGACTCTAATGGCTTTTACTCTTTTCAGAATGTACTGGGAGGAAATTACACCGTTACTTTAAGCATTCCGTCAGGATATGAGATTGTAGGGAACAGCGAGGGAACGTTGTCTAACAGCGTAAACGTGCAAATATCAGATTCTCCGGTTCAGAATAAAAATTTCGGACTCTACAGACTGCCTTGTGTGAAACCTGGCTTGAGTGGTACACCAACAGGTTTTGCAAAAATGGGAATATTAACAAAGCGGGCAATATCTGTTGACAAATGGCCAACCAATGTTCCGAACGGTCACTTGGTTTTGGATTCAGATTCCAAAGGTCTGGTTATTACTCACATGACTACAGCTCAGAGAAACGCCCTTTCTGCAGTTGAAGGAATGATAATCTACAATACAGATTTGAAGTGCGTGCAGATGTTCAGAGGAAGCAGTCCCGGAGTTGATAAATCACGTGTCGGATGGAACTGTATCGTGAGGGGATGTAATGAAGAATAAATTTTAAATAGAAAAATTATGAAAAAGATATTATACACTACGCAGTTAATTCTGATCACACTTGCATCACATAGCTTACATGCACAAATAGGGATAGGAACAACAACACTTTCCAACAGCAGTGTACTTCTTGAATTTGGAAGTGAACCGAAAGGAATAATTCTGCCACAGGTTAACACTTCTGCCCTGGCTGCAGGAGGTACATTTATATTCGATGCTACAGATAAATCTGTGAAGGTCAAGGAAGAAAAAAATAATACCATTGACAACTGGACCAATTTAACTCAAAACAGTGTTCAGGGAAAACTACACAGTTTCTCAAATGCAGGCGGAGATTTTTCGGGAAATAATGGTATGATAATTGGAAAGGATTCGAGCTTAAAGTCCGGTGTGTTGGTTCTTGAATCAACGACAAGGGCATTAGTACTTCCCAAAGTAAGCAACCCTCAGGCTTCTTTGAAGGGTTCTATTGCAGGGACAATGGTTTATGATACAGATTCCGGAATGCTCGCTGTATACGACGGAAGTACGTGGAGCTATTGGAAATAATATAAATCATTGAGATAGGCTTGACCGATTACCTGCACATGTCAGATTAATGTATTTGGGTGGCTGGTCGACTTATTGAGTGAAATAAAGTTTATAATAGATAAGCTTTAGTTTTTAGTTGGTAGCTGCGTCTTTTCGGCGCAGCTTTTTTTGATAAAACCCTGCAGGAAAAATTAATGATAAACTTTTGAAACATCTTCTATCTCGAAAAACTGTTGTTCCTCTACAGAATCCCAAACTGTAATTCAATCCACTCAATATCAATTATTTAATCTCAGATCGTCAAATCTTGCTCAGTAGTAATAAAGCTTTATATAACTTATCCTGTTTTCAACAGTTCTTTTTCCGAATGCTTTTTCTCCAGATCATTAATTTTTCCAATTTGCTGATCGATGTTTAGAATTTTAAGAATAAACCATGCTACAGCAAGAAATCCGACAAAAAACAGAAAGGAAATTTCCCAGCTGAAATTATCCTTGATTGGTCCTATCAGAGCGGCACCGGCAATAGATCCTGTTGCTCCAAAAGTCATATACAAAGTAAATTGGCTCGCTGAAACATTTCTGGAGCAGCATTGCATGGCAATAGCAAATACTCCGATCTTTGCAAACGCGTTGAAAAGCCTGTATGTAATAATAAAGCCATCCATAAACATTGTATTGCTCCATAAGGTCTTGATAAAGATAAGTGTGAGAGTAAGACCCGCAATGACTCCAAAGTAAATATTAATCATTGTCTTTTTTCCAAACTTTTCAATAAGAAAACCACCCAAAACGATTCCACCGACACCTCCGATAATATCTGCTGTAGCAAATATCTGACTGTAGTTGACATTCGTCCATCCAGTATTTTTCACGGTAAAAATGGGAAGTAGATGTTCAAAGAAATTGTACGCACCCTGAGTAATAAATACAAGAAGAACCACTAATATGGAGTTTCGTAAACTGAATACCTCAAACAAGGCTTTTAAAATGACCGGCCAGCTGGATATCTGCATTTCAGCAGATGCAGGAGATGACTTCCCGTAGGTAAAAGGCAGGATTTTTTCGCCTTGTTTTTCCCTTAATAACAAGGGCACAAAAGTGAGAATAATTACCAATACACAAATTAATAGCATGGCAATTTTGAAGCTATATTGATTTAAAGCCCAACTTCCTAAAACCAGCGCCAAAGAACTTCCAAGCATTCGTGATCCCTGCATATATCCGTTTGCCCTGGCCTGCTGATCATCAGGAATTACATCAACCGCCATTGCATCTCCTGCTGCATCCTGAATGGCGCCACATGATGAGAGTATAAATGCTGCAATATTCAGTGTCTGTAAATTATTCAGCGGATCGGGCACGAATGCAATACCGATCAAACTTAGGATCAGTCCCAAATGACTTAACAAAACCCAAGGTCTTTTTCTTCCCATAGGCAAATAAGTATATCGATCCATCAAAGGTGCAACAACAAATTTAAAAGTCCATGGTAAGGAACATGCCACGGCAAATGAACCGATCTCACTCACACTTTTCCCTTCTGTAGCCAGCCAAGCCGGAATGCCGATAAAAATCATACCCTGTGGCAAACCTTCAACAAAATAAAGAACAATGAAATTAAAATATCTCAAGAAAGCACTTGTAGACAATGCAGGTATATTCATAAAATTAATCTTCTAATAAATAAGGCAAATTTTCCTAATTGAAAATAGCTGTTTTCACAAATTGGTTAGGTGCCGGTTTTGGTGTATTGATATTGGTGTTGATTTCAGTCTCAGGATAAATGAAACGTTGTGGCTTTTGATTTCCGACAGAAAGAGGAATGGGCAATTCCACAACCGGTAAAGCTTTAGACAGACGTCTGTAATCATTAAAAGACTCATACTGCATCAGAAAGACAATATACCGCTGACTGATAATTTCGTACAAAAGTGCTGTTTGGGAGGATGCGAAATTTTTGGGATTCGCCAAACCTGCGGGGCTAAAATCAGAAGGGGTATAATTTTCGTAAAGCCTTCCTGCCGCAGGAAAAATCTTTCCGTTAAAGTATCCTGAGTTCAGCGATGCCCTCACAGAATTTAATGCGCTGATTGATTCAGTTTCATTTCCAATTCTTGCAGAAGCTTCTGCTAAAATCAGTTGGTTTTCGTAGAAAGTGATAATCGGATGTGGAGCATCAATCGTGAAAGCGCCGTCAGCAGTATTCGGGTCTAAGTTTCCGGCGCCTGTTATACCCTGTTTAGCAAAATGCTTTAACAAAGCAGTTTCATTGGTCTTCGTATTAACCGAATTAATTCTGGAGTTCATCAGAACAGGTAAGTATGAGCCGTTAAAGGCAACATCTCCGACAAATTTCACATTGAAAAAATCGTAATTCTGATTGGTATCAATTCCCTGACTTTTGCCATGTGGTACCAATGCATCGCCCGCAGTATCGGATATTCCCTGTTTTGCGGCTGTCACTGCCTCCTGATATTTTCCTGTATGAAGATATAATCTTGCTTTCAAGGTATATGCTGCCCTTCTCCATTTACTTACATCGCCTTTATAAATAAAATCCTGACTGCCAAATGCATTTCCTGCAGTGGAAGACAAATTCAGAATAGCATCATCAAGTGTATTCTGTAAACGTTGATATACCTCAAGCTGAGGGTCATAGACAGGATTTGGGAAATTTTTAATATCAAATGCCTGACTGTATGGAACATCGCCGTAAAGTGAAGTTGCTTTTGTGATGAGCAAGGCTTCAATCACCTGACCTACTCCTTTAATTTTCCTGTCTCCTAGTTCATCCGCTTTTTGTTGGATTAATCTTGCCTGTCCGGCAACAGGATAAAGGTTTCGCCAGCTAAAATTGGTTGATGATACGATATACTGTCCATAACCGAAATGTGCTCTCGCAATACCGCTCACTTCACGCGACCACATGGAAGCAATTCTGACATCAGTATCTTCGTGCAATGCACACATTCCTAAAAGTGTTCCTGATAGCAATGTTCTTACATTGACGTCTGTTGGGGCATTAGGATTGTTTTGAATATCGGTCTCATCAAAAAGGTGGCTGCATCCGGTGGTGAGAAGTCCGGCCAATAGTAAAGAAAATAAGTTTATTTTAATAATATTTTTCATAGTGGATATTTAGTAATTAATAAGAATTGAGGCCAGCAGAGATTTTGTATTGGGGTTTGTAAACCAGTCCTGTCCGCGGGAAAGTCCTGCCCCTGATACATTGGACTCCGGATCAATACCAGTATATTTTGTCCATAATATTAAATTTCTGCCTGTTACACTAAAATTGATACTTGATAATTTCAGTTTCTTTTTAAGCTTGTCGCTTTTCAGTGTGTAATTGAATGTAATTTCACGCAGTCGTGTTGCACTTCCATCTTCCACGAATTGTTTATAGGATGCTGTAGTGGATGCTGTACCTCTTCCACGGTACCAGGCCTGATTAAGAGCAACCGGACCAGCTCCGAAATCGTAAATCTGTCCCTGATAAGAAGTGCCAGCTGCTAGAAGATTACCATTCACATCGCGTAATCCGCCGGCAGGAACAATGACAGTATTTCCCTGATCACCGTGAGTACCAAAAGCATAGAGTGAACCTCTCGTTCCGTTAAAAACATCGTTTCCCTGAACCCGGTCAAACAATACATAAAGACTAAAATCTTTGTAAGAAAATGTACTTCCCAATCCTGCACGCCAGTCAGCATTAGGATCACCGATAACTTCTGTAGAAGTTCCAGGCTGAGGAAAACCGTTGGCATCGAGGATGTAATTTCCCGCACCGTCCTTTAGAAAGTCGGTTGATAAAAACACTCCAAAAGGTTGCCCAGGGATCAGCGATGAATTCTGAATAAAACTATCCGACAGAACCTGCGCAGTAACACCGGACAGTGATACCACTTTATTCTTATTCGTCGAAAAATTTCCGGAAATATTCCACCGGAAATTTCCCAGTCTTAAAATATCTCCATTCACATCAAGCTCCAATCCTTTATTCTCCAAAACAGCTGCATTGCTGTTTTTAAGTGCATATCCGGTAGATGCCGGTACATTTAGCTGTAAAATAACATCTTTTGTTTTGTTATAGTAAGCTGTTGCGGAAAAGCTGAAACGGTTTTGAAAAAAGCGCAAATCTGTTCCAACCTCATATTCAGTTTTGATTTCCGGTCTCAGAAACTGATTCCCCTCTCTCAGGTTTCGAACGTAGCCTCCACTGTACAGACTACTCACAGAAGAGACTCCGTTAGTGAAAGGATCGCTGAAATTGGCAGGGTTGAAAACCGTGAAATTCTGGTAGGGTTGAGGCTGAATTCCAACTTGTCCCCAGGTCATTCTTAATTTCCCGAAGCTGAAAATGCTTCGATCCTTCAAAAAATCAAGATTGCTGAATTGCCACGCTAGTGCTGCAGAAGGAAAGAAAAAACTGTTACTTGTTTCGGTTCCAAAAGTGGAAGCACTTTCACTTCTTCCAGTTAAAGTTAAAAAAAGCATATTATATGCTTCCACATCGATCTGGCTATAAAATGCATAAGTTCTAAGTAAGGAATAATTGTTATTTGCTTTCAAATTGGAATTAAGAGCATTATCCAAAATATCAGGCCCATCAGCAATAATCAGATTGGTTATTGTATTGAGGACAGATTCATTTCTGCGACTGTTGTAGTTAAATCCAAAGAGATATGAACTTTTAATATTTTCACTAACAGTATGTTTGGCAATAACAAAAAGATCTGTATTAAACTGTTTTTCAGCAATAGAACCTATTGATAAGTAGCCATCTGCAAAGTTGGCCGAATTTTTCGCAAATCTTTCCACTCTTTTATCAGTAAAATTATCTATACCTACCCGAGCAGTTGCACTCAGCCATTTCAGAGGGGTAATATCGATCTGCATCGTACCTAAAATACGGTCAACCTTACTTGTATTTTTGTTATTAACGATATTCCAGAAAGGATTTGCGTATGTAGTTTTCTTGTCAATGCCCAAAGGGTTTCGGTAAGAAACATGAGCATTAGGAAAAATCTGACCTGTAGGATCAGTATAAGTCCCTTCATACCGGGCATTGTCGAAATCAGGTGACGTTCTCAAACTGCTGAGCAAAAGTCCATCTACGTTGTCACCCTCCTGAACTCTGGAAGATGAACTTTTGATATAATTAACGTTGGCACTCGCCTTAAACCAATCATTAAATTTTTGCGACGCATTCAGGCGGGCGGTCTGACGGTCGTAATCGCTGAAAGATTTAATGACTCCTTCCTGATTTAAATTAGAAAAGCCAAGAAGAAAATTTGACTTTTCGTTGCCACCATCGACCGTTAAATTGTTTTCAATAAAGTGCCCTGTTCTAAAGGCATCCTTACTGTGATCAAAAACTTCCCGTGAATTCTTACCACCATTTTTTCTGTCTGCAGTTCCCGGCGCAATTGCATAACGTACCGTACCATCGGCAAAAGTTACGTATCCCTGGTATAGCGGATTTGAAGGATCTGTAATATAAAAATCTGATCCCCCGGGACGTGCGGCTATCAAATCTCCGAAACTCAATCTGTCTCCCTGAATATAAAGCCCGTTAGAACCCTGCCCGTAAGTTGTCTGCAGAGGGTGCATCTTATTAACTCTGTCAAAAGAAACAGTAGATTTTAACGAAATATTGATCTTACCTGATGTATTCTTCCCTTTTTTCGTGGTAATAATAATTACACCATTTGCGGCTCTGGTGCCCCACAAAGCCGCTGCCGAAGCTCCTTTTAAAACTTCTACGCGTTCAATATCATTTGGGTTAAGATCGTTAATTCTTGATTGTTGCACAATCCCATTGCTCAGGGACGAGCCTGTTTTATCACTTGAATTGCTAACCGGCATCCCATCAATAATAAACAGCGGCTGGGCATTTCCATTGATGGTATTCTGACCTCTGATCTGAATGTACGCTCCGGCACCCGGGTCACCACCATTTCTTGTGATCAAAACACCGGACGCCTTGGCACTAAGCCCCGTCAAAATACCGGTTTCACCAGACTGCGCAACTGCAGGGCCTTTAACGGTGCTGGCGGACGAGGCAAACTTATCGCGTTCACCTTTTAGTCCGAGGGCGGTAATAACGACTTCATCAATATTTGAAGTTGAAATCGTATCTGACACTGTTGTCTGCTGCGCAAAAAAATGGCTGCTTGATAAAATAAAAAAAATTGGTGCAATGAGTAAATTTTTTCTCATATAAGATATAAGTTAATTTTAGAGTTTTAAAATGACAGTATTGTCTGATAAAAAACTTAAACAGGTTAAAACTTTAAAATTTTATACCGTATGGAATAAAATTTTTAAAAGTAAAACGATTAAGGATTTTGGAGAAGATTTGTATCTGTAAGAATTGAAGACTTTTGATGATTAATGGTGATGAGCAAATGTACAAATAATTGTTTCTAAAAATATTTTTGTGGTATATCTTACGTTAAGTTAACATAAATTATATGATTAAGCTGTAAATATTGATTCATAGAGTGAAATAAAATTCAATGACTGAACTTACTGTAAGATTTTAGCATTCTATTTGTTTTAAGGTCATGACAACATAATTATACATAAAAGTCTTAAACTTTATTTCACAAATCTTATCTCCACAACCATTAAAAAATTATATGAATATTTTACTTGTATCAGGTCCCGGAATATCACTTAAAGAGCCCTACAATAGTGGAATCGAAGCATTTATAGTTTCCTTTGCCAAGGAGCTCACCAACGAAGGTCACAATGTTGACATTGTAGCTAAAGATTCGGATGCAGGTTTTAAATTCAAACTGATAAACCCTTTTAAAAATTATTGTCCAGATGATTCTACCGATGTTACACAGATAAATGAAGTAAATCAATTTAAAAACCTGAATCTTGAATCGTATGATGTGATCCATTTTAATATGTTTTATCCTCATTTACTGACTGCAGGATTAGATTTTAAGAAAACGATGTTTCTTACCCTGCACTCTCCCCCCGATTCGGAAAGGATATCCGTCTACAAAAAACTTCTAAAAACAGGCAGCTTTAAATTTATAGCAATATCAAACCGCATAAAGGCGCAGTGGGATCTGGCACTTTCAACAGATATTCCTGTCATTGGTAATGGCATTAATATCGATCTTTGGCCAATTACAGAAATGCATAGACCAAAATACTTACTTTGGTCAGCCAGGATTACGGAAGAAAAAAATGTGACAGCAGCAATCTCAGTTGCCAAGCAAATGCAATTGCCACTCATAATAGCAGGAAGAATTGTCAATCAAAAATACTTTGATGAACAGGTACTGCCAAATCTCAGCAGTCAAATTGAATATGTAGGTCACGTCACACAGTCTGAACTTAGCGACCTTTCTAAGAATGCGATAGCGTATCTTGCGACGGCAACCTGGCAGGAGCCATTTGGACTGGCTGCTTTGGAAATGCTCGCAAGTGGCGTTCCCGTGGTAGGTTTTACCACAGCTGTACCAAAAGACTGGCAAAATAATTGCGTGTTAACGACTTCGTCTCTGCAATGGCAGGATTTAGTTCCTTTAGTTAAAAAAAGCCTTTCACTAAGCCCCATTACATGCAGAAATTTTGCAGCTGGTATGACTATACAAAAAATGACCTCAGAATACCTGAGCTTATATGAAAAAATATTACTGAATAATAACGTTATTGAAAGTACAATGCGTTGACGTAACAACATCTCTTGGAAACTAGCCACAAAAAAATAACTTTTTCCCTCAACTTAATTATGAAAATTGCTGTAATAGCCAAAACCAGACTTCCAATAGCCGAACCTTTCAGAGGAGGCTTAGAAGCTTTTACCCATTCATTGTGTAAAGAATATATGCGTCTCGGTCATAATGTTACACTGTATGCTCACAAAGACAGCGATCCAAGGCTCAACATCAAAGGATTTTATGGCAAAAATCATCGGGAAAGTGAGCACTTTGAAATTTATGAAAATGATGAGTACCTGACCATTTTGAAGGATATTGAAAAAAATAATTTTGATGTTGTCCATAATAATTCTACACACGAACTTCCAATTATATGGGGCGTTAATGCATCCATTCCTGTTGTCACGACTCTTCACACACCACCAATAAGCAAATTAAAAGCTGCCGCAGTTATATGCTCATCATCAGAAAATCTCCATTTCGTTTTTCCATCGAAGTCATTTGAAAAGTCGTGGCAACCTTATATGAACAAACCTTCTACAGTCATCCATAACGGCGTGAACAATGAAAAATGGGCCCTTGTGCGTGAAAAGGCAGAGTATCTGTTTTGGTTTGGAAGAATAGTTCATGCCAAAGGCCTCGACATTGTAATGGATGCAGCCCAGGAATTAAAGATGCCATTGAGATTTGCCGGTTCAGTAGACGATAAGATCTATTTTGAAGAGCATATCAGAAACCGAATGACACAGAGCATCAAATATCTCGGACATTTAAACCAATCTGAAATCCAAAAGCATATGAAAGGCGCAGCTGCTGTAGTAAGTGCTGTCCGCTGGGAGGAACCTTTTGGTCTTACCACTATTGAAGCAATGTCTTCCGGAGTACCGGTTGCAGGTTTTGACCGTGGAGCCTTCCGAGAACTGGTAACTGCCGAAAGTGGTACTGTAGCCGAACAGAAAAATATAAAATCCCTGACAAAAGCTATTGAGGCTGCAATAGTACTCGACAGTAAAAAAGTCAGGCATCATGCAGAATCATTTTGTCTGCAAACAATGGCTGGGCGTTATATAAAATTTTTTGAAGAATTGATATGAAGATACTGATTGTTGCGGGACCGTTTATCTCTCTCCGTGAACCTTATAATGGCGGTACAGAAGCATTTGTTGTTGAACATGCAAACGAACTCGTTCGTCTCGGCCATACAGTTGATGTAATCGCTAAAGATGCCGATGAGAAAAATCTTTTCCAGATCATAGAATTCATTGAAAGCCCGCTATGCATGAAAGACGACTCCTACAGGGCATGTCCTGAATGGCTTGGTCAGCAGCATTATCAGACGCTTCAATTGGGCATGATGGATGTAAGTAAATACGATGTTATCCATTATAATTCGTTCATACCTGAGATTTACTCTGTCTGTGCACTCTTTAATATTCCAGGGGTATTAACATTGCATCTGCCACCTACAGAAAAGTTTGCATTGATGTATCAGTTTTTCATTAAACATGCACCAGTTGTTCCTGTAGCTATTTCGCAGAGAATGCGTAAGCATTGGCAGCCATTTTTTGAAAAGGATGTAGAGGTAATTTTAAATGGAATACCACTTGATAAATGGGAACAGAAAAACCCGAACCGGCACGGATATCTGTTATGGAGCGGACGTATTGCAAAAGAAAAAAATGTGAAAGCCGCCATAGAGCTGGCAGATCATCTTAACAAAAAACTCAAAATTATAGGTCCGGTTTTTAATGATGAGTATTTCCGTGATCAGGTCAAGCCATATCTAAATGAAAATATTGAATACATTTCTCATGTCAACCAAAAGCGAATCAGTGAAATTGCTGCGGGTGCTTCTGTCTACCTAGCCACCGCTCACTGGGAAGAACCTTTTGGTTTGAGCACGGTTGAAATGCTTGCCAGCGGTCTGCCAGTCGTAGGGTTCAGTACCGCTATACCTCCTGAACTGCGTAACAGTAATGTTTCGATAGCAGTTGATTCCGGTAGGTGGCAGGACTTGATCAGTCCTTTGGATCTGGTTCAAAAATCAGATTCAAAAGCCTGCAGGGAATTTGCAACACATTTTGATGTGAAGAAAACGACAGAAAACTATGTGAATCTTTATAACAGATTATTAGTAAAATAGATTATTATCAAATAATATAATGGGGAAGCCAACAATTTTTTATTTTGTTCATGCCCATGGAAATGGGCATCGTGCAACTTTTAATATATTATACCCGGAATTATCGCTCTATTTCAAAGTCGTGGCAGTAACTACAAACAAGGAAATAAGTGAATACCTTAATTCACATTTTGAGATGGATATATTGGAACTGCCTGCAAAATACCCGGAGCATTATGACATTCCGGAACATACATTTTCAAAAGCTTTTGAAGTAACTCCTTATGCATTGGAACCTGCTATCCGTGCGAAAGCGTTTGCAGATGCTGTTTTAAATTATAAGCCCGTTGCACTGTACTGCGATGGTGTTCCTGAACTTGCAATAATGGCCAGAAGTATGGGTCTTTCAGTCGTTTTAGTTCATCTGCCCGGAAATGTCATGAATGATCCTACGCAGGTTTTTGCTCATGAACTGGCCGATCATATCATAGCACATTTCCCCTCATTTCTGGAACAGGAAAACTATAAATACGGATCAAAAACATACTATGGCGGATATTTATCAAAATTTTCCGGAATAAGTGTAAAGCAGATTGACAGCTTTGATGATGATGTGGTTACAATCCTGTTGGGTTACGAAAACTATGATCAAAAAATCCTTCAAAACATTACCGAAGATTTGAATACAAAATTTATCATTATCGGGAATAAAAGGGAATATAAACTGGGTAAAAACTGCCGTCAGCTGGGGTTCGTAAAAAATATCAATGAAGCTGTTGCAGGAAACAGAGTAATTTCAGCAGCCGGTCAGAATACAGTTGCAGAGCTCATATCTCTTGGTAAACGGATAATTCTGCTTCCTGAATCGAGACCCTATGATGAACAGAATGTGCATGCAAATGTTTTAGCCCAAAATGGACTGGCAATACTGGCACAAGATGATTTTTCAGCAGAACAATGGCGAGATTTGCTGATGTTAGCAAAGACATTTAAACCCGCACATAATAACTTTATAAATCAATCCTCTCCAAGGGAGATCGCTCAACAAATGAAAAACTGGTATGCCTGAATTTAGTATTGTAACAATTGTCAAAGGAAGAAGAAAACAGTTAACTAATCTTCTTAAATCCATAAAGAATTCGTCAATTTTACCTGTTGACATTCAGATTGTATGTATTGATGAGCCTATCGATATCATAATCCCCAATGGATTATACGTAAATATACAGCGCATTTTAAACACTCATCCTCTGCCTCTTGCAGCAGCCAGAAATTTGGGTTTTAAGTCTTCGGAGACAGAAGACATCATTTTCATTGATGTGGACTGTATGGTATCACCGACACTTTTTGAAAATATATTAAATGCTTTGCATCATGACAAAATTATTTCTGCATACCCACTGTATCTGCCCTTTGTGCCGGAACATGAAAACTATCCTGATTTGCTGAACTGTTCAGTGTCTCATCCTGCACGTGAGCATATACCTTCAGATACCGTGGTGGATCATTTGCAATTTTGGTCTTTGATATTTGCTGTCAAAAAGATGACCTTCGAAAAAACCGGAGGTTTTGATGAATCTTTTATAGGGTATGGGGCTGAGGATACAGATTTTGCTATGGGATTTCACAAAAAAGGAATTAAACATATTTTCATAAAAGATTTTGTTTTGCATCAATACCATGATAAATATGATCCGCCCCTCAACCACTTTGATTCAATTATTGAGAATGCTCAACGCTACAGGAAAAAATGGGGTGCGCTACCCATGCAACGTTGGTTAAAGGCATTTGAAAAAATCAATCTAATAACAATAGACCATAACCAGGAAATTCTTGTTTTAAAAAAACCTACTGAAGATCAGATAAATAATTCTGTCTCATCCAATCCTTATTAAAATTAACCTTGATTTTCCCAGAGTACTTTTCGTCAGACTAAGCCTCGAAATGATTTACGGACGTATTAGGTTACATTTGTTAAAATGTCAGGGGACTTAATAAAAATTCTTTCTTATCCAAAACTAAATCCCAATAGTCTCAAATTCGGCAATCTTCAATATTTTCCGAAAGTGTCCAGCAACATTATGGCGGCACATGATTTGTAAAAAAGAGATATTTAAAAAATTGGTGGAATATAAAATTGAACTATATACTCCGAATACTGCTTCCCATCCTGCATTTCACAATCTGATCTTCAAATCTTTAAAATAAACATTATTGAACGACATCATGAAGCCATAGGGCCTGCGTGGAAAAATTCTGGAAGTTATTTTCAAAGATAAAAACATTAGATAACAAACTTATCAAATGCAAAAACGGAAATGGCAGGATTATTTAACCGATCAGGAAATGACAAAATACCGGGATTTTCACAGGCTCCTACATTCATAAGAATATTGCAGGAATATCATCAACCGTAAAGTTGCAGAATCAAAATTCGTAGATTTTTACTGATGCAGACCATAAAAAATTATAATTTTTAATAAGAAGGATAAATTTATACACGCATTAGAGGAAGTTTATTACTAATATGTTTTGAGCCGTTAATTCATTTATTCGGCTCAAATAATCAACAATGATGAGCCGAATTAAAATATTTATTTGGCAGTATGATTCTTTCTGACTGATTTTATTTGCTGCTAAAGCCTTAATTTATTTATCTGGTATACCATCCAACATTCTTTTTCTTCCTTGGAAAGCAAACAATCTATTCCATCATTTTGAAGGCAGTATCTCTTGATGCCTTTGCAGTAATGAATGAATGTCTTTCATACTGATAAACGATTCTAGTCAAAGACATCCTGTATTTTCTTAACATAGTAAAATAGACTTTATTTCCAAATGGTCTAAATAATCGTGCTTCTTCCCTGTCCGAATCATTTTTGGACTTCACACTTCCCAGCTAGAAATTTAATCAACGTAATCGGATACCTCAAAGTCGATGTAGAATCTGAAAACATGACTTCTTATTAAAACTATCATGATTTATACTGTAACAATATTAACTACTGGCATCTCTTACTGAATTAGACAGTTTGCTCATACTATTTTGGAATTATTTATAATATATTAGCATATCAAAAATTACATTATGAAAGTACAATTCACATCCGATTACCTTGCAGATTTAGGAATTCATATTCCAGCATCGCACTTTGAATTTATTCCAAAAGTCGGAGATTATATTATGATTCAGGATTATATGCAGGAAGATGAGAAACAACTATTTGAAGACCATATGAATTCAAACGATAAAATTGTACTCGGAGCTGTTAATGCTGTAATATGGAATAAAGTCAACGAAGAAAACATCGTGACGCTTTCTCTTTTTTTTGAAAATGCTGAAGAAGAAGAAGAAGAAGAAGAAGAAGAAGAAGAAGAAGAAGAAGACTGATCAGCTTGTAATTTGTCGCCCATTCATTTAATAATGAATAACTGATTTTCCAAACTGATTTTCCATCTAAACTTCTTCAATTTTAATTCGGTTTGTTTAACAAAAAATGTTTAAATTACTACTTTATATAATTTTGTTTTTAGGGATAGTGCCGGCATTGTTGGCATTGATAAATAAACTCAGGTTGGGCCCTATTGCTCCTTTTATTTATCTCACTGCAATTGCTGCTGTTTATGAGGGTGTCTTCTCGCTGTTTTTAGAAAAGGACTCTGCCATCTGGTTTTCTACCTATGATATTATGGCGTTCTTGACAATACTTTACTATTTCTACCGTTTGAATTTTCCAAAAAAGCAACTTCTTTCCCTTATATTTTTAGTGTCATTTTTGGTTACGGCGGGGAGCATTTATATTTTAAACTACAATAACATTTTTTTTAAACAGCAGGGAATTTTATTTTTGCTTAACATTCTTGTTTTCATTTTTACCATTTTGTGGTTTTGGAACACGTTTTTGAAAATGGAAGTAAGAAGTCTTTGGAAAGAACCCGACTTTTATTATATTTCAGGCTTATTCATTTATCACGCAGCAACATTTATGTTGTTTCTTTTAAGCGACATTATAATAAAATTTGATGCTGATAAGTTTATTGATTATTGGATTCTGAACATAGTAGCGAACTTTTTACTTAAATCATTTTTAATAGTAGGCGTTTGGAGAATTTCACACAAATAAAATTATTTTTCTGGATGGGTAGTGCAGTTATGGCTTTCCTTTCTATCGGTGTTGTTGCATTGGCATTGCTGTACCAAAACAGAATGTTTAAAATTAAAAAGCATCAATCTTCACTTTTATTAAAGGCAGTTTTACATAAAGAGCAGGAAGAAAGGAAAAGAATTTCCGAAGATCTGCACGATACGGTTTCAGGAAATCTGTCCTCTATTCATATATACTTCAGTCTGCTGAAAAAGAAAATTACAGATCCTGAAGTGATTTCCATACTTACGGAAGCTGCCGAAGAACTGAAAAATACCCAGCAGGAAATCCGCAGAATAAGTTTTAATCTAATGCCTCCTGCTTTGATCACTTCCGGCTTTATCCCCTCCCTGGAAGATCTTCTCCGTAGAAACAGCATGAGAAATCATTTTAAATATTATCTACATAGCGAAAGCGAAGTTTTTTTTGCTCAGAAAACAGCTTACCAGCTTTTACAGATTTTTCAGGAGCTGATCACGAACAGTTCACAACACGGATTTTCGAAAAATATTAGAGTTACTATTACTTCCGGGAAAAACGGAAATTACATCGAATACCATGATGATGGAAAAAACTATGATTTTTATAAGGAATTGAAACAAACTTCAGGAAACGGACTGAAAAACATATTGTCCAGAATTGAAAGTATCAATGGTACTTTAGAACAGAAAACTTCTTCTGATGGCAATATTTTCACCATACAGATTTACCATGAAGATTAATATTGCCATCGCAGATGACCACCGTATTTTCAGAAAAAGCTTCATCCGCTTTTTGCATGATACTGCTGATATCAAGGTAGTGATCGAAGCTTCAAATGGTGCAGATCTTTTGGAGCAGCTTACTGCTTCGGACAAAAAACCAGATCTTATTTTACTGGATATTCAGATGCCTGTGATGAACGGAATTCAATGTCTTACCCACCTGAAAGACAAATTTGCTGATATACCCGTTATTATTCTCTCGCAGCTTTTTGCAGAACAATACCTCAAAAAAGCCATGCTTTTGGGAGTATGCGGTTACTTTACAAAAGATGCAGATCCTGATGAAGTCATTGCTGCAATTCAGGAACACAGACAAGGAGTCTTTCTCTATGAAAAGAGCTTAGAGGATGAAGTTTTAAAACTGAACGATGCTAAAGAACTTTCTTATGAAAATAATAAGGAGAAAGCAGATTTTTCTAAAAGAGAACTGGAAATCATCTATTGGACTTATCAGGAACTGACAAGCAAAGCCATCGCAGATAAACTCAACATTAGCATACGCACAGTGGATTCTCATAAAGATAAACTATTGAAAAAAACAGGCTGCAGGAGTTTTCTCGGCGTGGTGGTTTTGGCTATGGAACTTCATCTTCTCATCAAAGAAAATTTCGAGTAGTATTTTTAAAGTTCAAAATAATTTCTACGTCCAAAATTTTTCTTTTTTTGATTCTAAATTTCATTTTCAACAGATGAGCTTGTTCTACCTTTCTGCTGATTTTTTCACCGGGATTTAAAAGTAAAAAACAGGTAAAATTACCTATTGCTCCTTGATCAGACAACTCCGATATTGTAAGACATAGAAAAGACCATCTGTATTCAACTTTGGTTTTTGCTATAATTGAATCTTACAAAATATCCTATGAAAAGTAAAATGTACATACTGATAGCTCTAATGGCTGTTATATTTTTTAATGCACAAGCCTTCACCTTCCAATGGGCAAAAACCGGTGGAGCCACCAATGGGTCAAGCAGTGTCGGATTTAATAATACATCCGATGAACATATTTTAGATATAGCAGTAGATAATCAGAACAATACTTACTTTCTAAGCTCCTTATTTAATACCACACCATTATTAGACGGGCAACCTGTTACAAACTATGGTGGTCGTAACTTAATAATATTTTCTACCGATTGTCAGGGAAATGTAAGATGGACGAGAACGATAGGAGGAAGTGGTAATACTGGTGGTTTAGCACAAAAAATTGTTTTAGATAATAATGGAAATCTGTATTTAAGCGTTTTCATGCCCAATAATGCCACGCCTGGCAGTGGTTTTCTTCCGCCAAGATTTGGTGACAATAATATTCAACCCACAATCACTAATAATCCCCTTGAACCACAGGCAGCATTAAGACAAGGATTTCTTTTGAAATATAGTACAGCTGACGGTCAATTGACGTGGCGCAAAGACTTTCAGGGTGATGTTACATTCTTTAATAATTACATTGATTTAAGTGAACCCGTAATTGATTCGCAGGGATATTTGCATCTCCTTTTAGGATTTTCAAATGGAACTCATTTAGGCGGATTAATTACTGTTCCCGCATCATATAATACGAATAATAATTATCAATATTATATAGTAAAGTATGATAGTTCCGGAAACATTGTTGGCAACCCTTCTTTAGTTCCATTGCAAGGTTCAACAACCTTTACAGGTGGATATTTAAATTTCATGTATGATGAAGCTAATGGCAGATATTATCTTGGTGGATCTAGAAATTATGAAGGAACAGGTAGTAATGGTGCTGCTCTTTCATACAACAATGTTCCAATTGCAGGTTCTGCTTTCCTTCTTGCTTTTAGCAGTACAACTTTCAATGAACTTTGGAGAAGAGAATTCACTACTAATTCAAGCATTGGATCTAATTTTATTTTAGGATTAAAAAAAGATCCTTTAACCAGCGACATTTATATTTCTGGGAAAATTGGAAAAACAACCAACACTGTCTCATTTGGAAGTGATTTTACTTTTTCAACTCCTCTAACAGGACAAATCGGTTATGTTATGAAACTTAGCACGTCCAATACCGGAAGTAATATTATCTGGTCGAATTATCCCACTGCTTTATCAGATGGTTCTACACAGGTAGCAATCGAAAATGCCAGAATGCCAATTACGATTAAAGGTAATGAAGTTCTTTTCGCAAAAGGAAGCATCCGTGAAACATGGGGGAATTTCCCTATGGTAAGACCTGTCAATGAGCGTACTGACCCTTTGGTTGTAAAATTTAATAAAGATACAGGTGCTGTGACAGGAACTCATGAAGTACTGGGAAGTTCGGGAGCAGAAGACCATTTCACTGCTATTGTGACTGATAACGATGGAAATATTATGCTCGGAGGGTTCATTAATGGACAATTGTTTGTTGATCCCAATGACGGGGTTCCGACAATCAGCAATGCTTCAGGATCTCAGAAAACTAATTTTTTCTTTGCAAAGCTGGCAAATACTGCATGCAGTGCACTAAGTACAGCTGAGACCCAAATTGAAGACAGCCAAATCTCATTTTACCCAAATCCAACACAGGATTTTGTAATAGTAAGCACTAAAAACACTTTACAAGGCTATTCTGTATATTCTTTAGCAGGACAGTTGGTGAAAAAAGGTAAGTTTGAAATTGGTGAAAATAAAATTCCTATGCAGAGTTTAGCAGCAGGAAATTACATTATTAACATCACAACCGATCGAGGAAATCTTAGCGGTAAAGTCATCAAGAAATAACGTCTAAAAGAATTAATTCTAAGATGATCAAACAGCATTATTAACTAATTCTATACTAAAGCCTATGAAGAAAATAATCACACTTTTTATATTGATAATTACAAATATTACAGTATTAAGAGCTCAAACCTACCAATGGCAATGGGCAAAAACAGGAGGAGCTTTTAATGGAATAAATTCTGTTGGGTTTGATCAAAAGTTTGATGAGCAGATATTAGATATTGCAGTAGATAATCAGAATAATACTTACTATCTAAGCTCTTTATTTAATACCACACCATTATTAGACGGGCAACCTGTTACAAACTATGGTGGTCGTAACTTAATAATATTTTCTACCGATTGTCAGGGAAATGTGAGATGGACGAGAACGATAGGAGGAAGTGGTAATACTGGAGGTCAAGCGCATAAAATTGTTTTAGATAATAATGGGGGGTTGTATGTAAGTGCCTTCATGCCAAATAATGCAACACCGGGAAGCGGAAATTTACCGCCAAGGTTTGGTGACAGTGACATACAGCCAATGATATCCAATAATTTTAGTGAACCTCAGGCAGCGCTGAAAACCGGATTTCTTTTAAAATACAATACAGATGACGGTCAGTTAGCTTGGAGAAAGGCGTTTCAAGATGATGTTTCTCTGTTCAATAGTTACATAGATGTGGGAACTCCACTCATTGATTCGCAGGGCATAATCCATATTATAGTGGGATTTTCTAATGGTTCGCATCTTGGAGGATTAATTACAGTACCTAGTACTTATAACACCAATAACAACTTCCAATATTTTCTGATAAAGTATAATGCTTTAGGAAATATTGTAGGAACTCCTTCGTTACTACCTATCCAAGGTTTTACCAACTTCAGTTCTGGCTATCTGAATTTTATTTATGACGAAGTAAACAGCCGATATTATCTTGGTGGAACATCCCCCATAAATACAGGATCAACCGCAGCTTTTTCTTATAATAACATTGGTATTAACGAAAGTGCATTTGTATTGGCATTTAACAGTACCACCTTTGCAGAGTTATGGAGAAAAGAAATTGATAACGGATTTGCTCAGCCATCTGATAATATATTTGGTTTAAAAAAAGATCCTGTAACAAGTGATATTTATGTTTCTGGTCTATATTCTGAAGGTGCTCCAACACCAGCAACATTTGGAAGCTACACTTTTTCAACTCCGCTTTCCGGACGTATTAGTTTTGTGGCAAAACTTAACATCTCGGGTACAGTGCTATGGTGCACTAATCCAGTAGCTTTATCTGATGGCTCTACACAAGTTGCTGTCGAAAATGCCAGAATGCCAATTACGATTAAAGGAAATGAGGTTCTTTTCGCAAAAGGAAGCATCCGCGAAACATGGGGAAATTTTCCTATGGTAAGACCTGTTAATGAGCGTACTGACCCTTTGGTTGTAAAATTTAATAAAGACACAGGTGCTATAACAGGAACTCACGAAGTACTGGGAAGTTCGGGAGCAGAAGACCACTTTACAGCAATAGCAACTGATAATGATGGAAATATTATGCTCGGAGGGTTCATTAATGGACAATTGTTTGTTGATCCCAATGACGGGGTTCCAACAATCAGCAATGCTTCAGGATCTCAGAAAAGTAATTTTTTCTTTGCAAAGCTTGCAAATACTGCATGCAGCGCACTAAGTACAGCTGAGACCAAAATTGAAGATAGCCAAATCTCATTTTACCCAAATCCAACACAGGATTTTGTATTGGTAAGTACTAAAAACGCTTTACAAAATTATGCAATCTACTCTACTGCAGGACAACTGGTGAAACAGGGTAAATTTGAGAATAATGATAACAAAATCCAAATGCAAGGTCTTTCAACAGGACACTATATTATAAAAATTACAACTGTCAAGGGAAACCTTACCGGTAAAGTGATGAAGAGATAAAACACTTTCTATTTTTTATAATTAATTTAACCAATGGTCGTTTAAGGATGACCGTTGGTTTTTTTGAATTATTTTCCTATCTTAAATGTTGAGAGTGAAGGCTGACCTGTTATTGACAGAAAGAATTTCCAGCGGAAGCTCTAACAGTAGCAATATTTCAGCCCTGTCTGTATATCCAAGAGATTATTTAGCAGTAGTCGTACTGACCAATTTCTACCTTTGCACATCGTATGGCTTCAAAGACTAATTACCGAATCATTAATACCTTATATTAAAGTTGAAAATGAATTCGGAATACTACCCTCTGCAAAAATTAAAGTTATTCTCAGACAAAGATGGTTACAAAAATGTCACGGAGACCGTAGAAAACTTAAAATCCAAAATCAAAGATTCTGTACTGACAGAAAGCGATATAAATAACTGGGGCTATTAAGAGGCTGCGCAGAAAAGACTGAAAGACACATTGGAATTATTCAAATCAAATATTTTGCTCTTTTCCTATGGGACTAATGCCTTTGATCGTTTAGGAGAAATCTATCTGGAGCTGGGGAATTTTGAACTGACCGTGAAAAACTATCAAAAGGCCCTGCAAATAAATCCGGACAATACTCATGCTAAAGAAATTATAAGCGAAATCAAAAAAAAAGTGAAGTTATTAAATGCTTACATCATTATTGATCGCAGGTCTTTTATTTAATTGACATATGCAGTTCTGAGATCTTACACATCAACCCGTATAGTCATTATAGTAATCACTTTACCGAATAAAAAAAGCACCTGTAAAGGTGCATTGTAATTTATGTAAGTTGTAATTTTACATTTAAGAACTGTTCAGATTCATTTTTATCAACATTGATAACCTTATAGATACCGGGTTCGAGCTCACTATTTTCAAAATATTTTTCTGTGCGTTTGTTCAGGAGGCTTTGATAGTATGACCCATACTCAAAAGATTCTCCAATTTTTAGCTCTTTTCCTGTTTCAAATAACTGATGAACTATAGGCTTCGTAGAATTACGAGCACAAAGTAGAAGATTTAACGTCATTTTTTCTGTAAATATAGTAAATCCATCAGATTATATCTCACTATGAGGATGTCCTGAGAGATTTTAATTAAAATCCGTCTTTAAGATTGGAGTGGCATTTAGTTTGATAACAATTAAGCGCATATACAATACTCATTCAGTAAGATCTTTCTCAATCATTTAGGAAGGTCTTATTTTTTGATTGTATCATTATATTTATTTACGGTTAATAGTGGAACGGCTATTATAAATCACAATTTTCTTTATATTTTGGTATTATTTCATGTTTCGCCGTCAACTATTCAATCAATACAATAAGTTATATCTTTCAGGCAATCAAATTTTTTGGATTCCTCATTCTTTCTGATTTATCTAACATAATCAAGATAGTGAACATATAATGTGATTGGTATATACAGCCTTTTACCAATACTGTTAAATGGATGAAGAGTTCAAAACCGAATCTAATTTCTCCTTAGGAATTAATGATACCGCGTGACAGGCGCTCTCGGTTTTATAAAAGATTCTCCTGAAGTTTCCACCCATATTACATAAGTAGTATTTCATGGGGAACAAATATCAGATCATGTTGCTATCAACCTATTTCCGTATTCTCTTCCTGCAGATGAACATAATTATTTAATATCGAAAATAAAATGGAAACATTTCCGTAGGGAGATTAAGAAAATTTTGCAATGATTATTAACAACTGTACAGTATTTGATATATACAGAGCTAACCAAATACATTAAAATTATGCAGTTCATTGATTTTACAAAGGAACATTTTACTAAAGATGACGCCACAGAAAATTATTCTCTAAAGATTTCAAAAGATGAAGTTGGATACGGTGATATAGAAGTTCTGGAAAAGCAGGATTATGACACCTACACAAAAGCTGAATACGAAATTTCCGATGATATTAATGAGATTACGATTACGATGAAAAATCCAGGTGATATCAGAGTAAGCTTCTAGTTTTAACATTCAGTAGCAGAAAATGCTAAAATTTCTATTATCATTTCTAAACATTTTAACAGGCATATGGATGATTGAGGGAATTTTTAAATCTATTAAAAAATTTAATAGATTTTTTTGTGCATTAAAGGGCTTCAGTGTAATATGATAGAGCTTTCCACATCGAATGTTATAAAAACTAAAAACTCCTGAAAGCGTTTGCGTTCAGGAGTCTTGTTTTAATTGCACGGAAATTAATCAGTACTTTTTTCAAGATTTTCGAATTTGCTGTATGAGGATCTTAATTGAGAAAGCTGCTCAGTTACGAGTGAAGAACTCTCAGGACAAAGGGATCCATCGTTTAATGCACTTTCATAAGCTTCTATAGCTGCTTTTTCACCAAAAGCCACATTTTCCAGTGTAGACTCTGCATTATCGCCTCCGAAAGAATTTTTAATATCAATCCATGTTCTGTGAAGAGCACCAGCAGTTGTGGAACTGTCATCCGGCTCCCCTCCTTTTTCTCTTATTAATGTAATGAGATCCGATTTCATTGTCTGAGACTGGCTGACCATTTGTTCATAGTCTGTTTTCAAATGTGAATAGCTGTCCCATACCTTGTCTTCAACTTTACTGAATCCCTTAATTCTGTCGTTCGTAATGTTCAAAAGATCATTTAAGGTAGATACTGTTTTACTGTTGTCCATAATAATAATTATTTTTGATTAGTGTACAAATATCTTTGCAATCCCTGTACCATACAGCATCAGCACAAATCCTAAAGTTTTCTTAAATTCAATTCAGAATGAATTTCATGTAATATGAAGAGTTATTAGATCCCCCATCAAAAGACAGCATAAACTATTAAAGAAAGCGGTTGTTATGAAACATAAGATCCGATCAGGATTATAGATAATGTAAATTCTTCTCTGCCACTGATTTTACAAATGTGTATCAATGATTTTCTCATGCTAAGAACAGGAATTATGAATTTCACGTCAATTTTGCCATTACAAATCCCATAATAAGAGCCAGAATAAATGCAGTAATGATTTTAGCATAATCCGTTACACTGTATTCTAACTTCTGATTCAATCTTCCATTTTCCTGTTTCATCATTTCGAGATTTACCTTTAGGGAACTGGTCTCTTCATTGATTGCGGACCTGAGATTCTTTTCATACATGGCAGCAATTTCTTTTTTGTAACTTTCCATGTCGGTCTGCCGCTGTTTCTGTTGTTCCTGAAAATTGTTCTGCAGATCTCCAAGCTGCTTGCCGGAACTAGCCTGAAGTTTTTGAAATTCGTCATTTCTGGCTTTCAACTGTTCAGCAAAATTCTTGTTATGATTCTCAACCAACCTGCTCTTTAAAGGTTTTTTGGGCTTCGGTGAATTCATCATTTTTTTTCTTTAGTTGCTTTTCAAGAGTTTCAACCTGCTCGAAAAACTGCCTGGAAACATCTTTTTTTACTTCATCAATCAGTAAAGTCCTTGAATTGGATCGCTCATGGGAAACCTTCTCCACAATAGAATGCAGTCCTGCACCATAATCATGTGGCAAGTGAAATCTTTTGTCAGCAAGTTTGTCTAAAAGTGTTTCATCAACTGTATGTCCGATCGCAGTCACCATGACGGATTTAAGGCTAATAAAAAGTTCTGCCAGAACCAGATCATTAAAGGTCTCCATACTCTGACGATCTCCACCGCCCCGTACGAGAGCTATAATATCGTAGTTCAAAGCTGAAACTTCGCTCAGTTTTGACATGATTGCAGTAGATGAAGTGATATTACAGATGTGGTCATCAATGTCAAAATTCATCGCCGAAACATCCAACCCTTCTAAAAAATCCTTTTGCACGATGGCATTATTACCATAAATATTGGCCACTTTGATTTTTTCTTTCTTTAGAATCTTATCCCTGATCAGGGTATCGATATTTTTTAATCCGATCTTAAGCTTGCTTTGAATAAGCTCATACTTTTCCAATTCCTCCTCTGATATTGATTTTTCCTCCTGCCGGCAGATCTCGTCAACGACAAAACGAAGCTCAATGGAAGAATTTTTTATACTCTTTTCAATAAAACCTCTCAGCGTGTAGACATCATTGTTGCTGATTTTATTTCTGAGCAATGCAGAAATTCGAACGCCGACAAAAGTATTATCACCTTCGGAAAACAGATGGTCATAGTAATGGTTACCGTACGATTTACCACCTCCAAAAGAGTATCTGCCTTTTAAATATATGAGATTGACAGTAGCACTGAACTTTAGGGCATTACTGAAAATTCCCATGATAGCTGTGGGTGAATAAACCGTATGGTTTAAGTGTTGATCCTCCATGTTGATTTAAATTACAATTCCCGGATTAACCTAAATGTCAGATTTATTCTTTCTTTCATTGGAACAGCAGATTTTGCAATTCGGTGTTGCCAGTTTTCCTGTAAATCGCCTTTCATGATAAGCAGAGATCCATTTGGAAGCGCAAGGCTGTATTTACTTTGGTGATGATCTTTTTTTCTGAAATCAAAATTTCTCGTTTGCCCAAGACTGACTGATGCAATTACCGGCCGCTTTCCGTAACTGCTTTCTTTATCCCTATGCCAGGCAACTGAATCATTATTATTCCTGTACAAATTAAGCAGAACGCCATTAAAGCGATATCCGAATTCTTTTTCAATTCTTTCCTTTAACAACAAAAGCTCCGGAGTCCAGCTGTTGTTCACTGATACATTACTGTCTGCGGTTTCATAAGATTTTCTGTCATCTCCGTACCATGCAGTCAGCCTTGGTGTTATAACCTCCCTATCATACATCTTCTGTGTTCGCTGTTCCCATTTAACAGTTTGAAGCAGATGATCTTTCAAAAGATCTGCTTCATGCATGTCGATAAAATTCTCTCTGTATTCCAACAGATCTTGGGGAAATTCGTAAAATTCATCAGCAGCAAACAAACTAAGCTGACCCATACTTCTTCTCTTTTAAAATATTTATCGTAATGTTAAATTACCTTTTATTTATCTAAAAAAAATTAATTTCTGGCACCCACTTTTTCTTTTATCTGTTTTATATCAGTCTTAATCTCCGAGATAAAATTTTGAATATGATGCTCTGCAAACTCATCAGGTCCATATTCTTTTGTATTTATACTGCAGGCAAATTCCCAAATCTCTTTGATTTCAGTTAAAGGAATTTTATATGGTTCATAAAACTGGTTGTCAGCTCGGACCCAGATCCCATCGGCTTCGTGAAACTGAAACCTTTTATAACTGATACCATCGTTGGTTGTAATGAAAACATAAGTTCTGTCGGTTTTTAAGTCCGAAAGATTTTCCACATATTTTCCCACAATATAAGTTCCGTTCTTATAAGGAGGCATTGAATCCCCATCGGCCGGAAATGCCCTGAACTTCCCTCCTTTCAAAAATGGTAAAGAAATAGTATCAAGACCTTCTATGTATTCAGGATCACTGTAACCGTTCAGATAACCCATAGAAGCTTTTTGCTGAACGATCTCAATCTGATCGTTTCCTTCATTATCGACTCTTACAGGTAGAACAATTCTGTTGTCAGGTAGTTCAATAATCTTATCGATCGAAAATTTCCTGACATCAACATTGACCAGAAGGTCAATGCTGATATCATAGTATTTTGAAATTCTAACCAATATTTCAATAGGAGGTTCTGACCTTCCATATTCATATGCCACATACCTTGATCGGGTAAGCATTAAAATATCCGCCAATTCATGTTGAGTAATATTTTTCGTACCTCTCAGGAACACGATGTTATCAGAGAATTTTGACATTGTTACAATTTTAGACAACAAAAATACAAAATTTGTTTTAAAACGTGACTAAATTTGTGCCATGGAAAGAGCAGTTGTGCATATGGATTTGGATACGTTTTTTGTTTCCTGTGAAAGGCTTAAAAACTCCGGACTGGAGAGAAAGCCGATTATCATTGGAGGTGGAGACCGTGGCGTAGTGGCATCCTGCTCTTACGAAACACGGTTTTTCGGGGTAAGAAGTGCAATGCCTATCAAGATGGCTTTAAGATTATGCCCTGAAGCAAGAGTGATCAAAGGTGACATGGAAATGTATTCCAAAATGTCCCATCTGGTCACGGATGTTATTCAGGAAAAGGTTCCGGTATTGGAAAAAGCGAGCATTGACGAATTTTATCTCGACCTGTCAGGAATGGACAAATTTTTCGGTTGCTACCAGTGGACGAATGAAATTGTGGATGCCGTTACAAAAAATACAGGCTTACCGATTAGCTTTGCCCTGTCCACAAATAAAACCGTTGCAAAGATTGGTACCGGAGAATCCAAACCGACCGGTAGATTTGAAATTAAGGAACAAAATATCAAACCGTTCTTAAATCCTCTGTCCATCAAAAAAATTCCAATGGTTGGAAATGTAACTTTTCAGCTCCTGTCAAGGCTCGGAGTCCGAACCATTGAAACTTTATCTGAAACTCCGGTTGAAGTTTTACACCAACTCATTGGTAAAAACGGAAGTGAGCTTTGGAAAAAAGCCAACGGAATTGATGATACTCCTATTGTTCCGTATTCGGAAAGAAAATCAATTTCCACAGAAAATACTTTCTCCCAGGATACAATCGATGTACAGAACCTCAGAAGTATTTTATCAGGAATGGTAGAGCAACTTGCCTTTCAGCTTCGGCAGGAAAAATGGCTCACCTCCACCATCTCTGTTAAAATCCGATATTCCAATTTTGATACAGAGACCAAACAGTGTAGAATTCCTTACACTTCAGCCGACCATACTCTGCTCAAATATGTGTTGGAGCTTTTTAAAAAAGTCTATACCCGAAGAATGCGAATTCGACTCATCGGCGTGAAATTCACAGGATTGGTTCATGGATGTCATCAGATGGATCTATTTGAAGATACTGAGGAATTGATTTCTTTGTATCAGACGATGGATAAAATTAAAAACAGGTTTGGAACCTCAAGTGTAGGCAGAGCGTCCGGACTGTTAAGATAACAAACACAAAATTATGTTTCTCAATTGCCATTCCTATCACAGCCTTCGGTACGGAACCATTTCTATTCAGGATCTGGTTCAGCAGGGTGTCGATCACAAGGTAAAAACGTTAGCACTTACCGATATCAATACCATTACGGGAATTTATGATTTTTTTAAACTTTGTAATGACAATAACATCAAACCCATTATCGGGGTTGAGATAAGAGTCGAAAATGAATTCTATTATATCTGTCTGGCTAAAAATCAAAAAAGTGTAGGAGAGATTAACCGCTTGTTGACGGATTATAATTGTGACGGAAACGAAATTCCAAAACACAATCCAATCCTTAAAGATAGCATTGTTATTTATCCTTTGCATAACATTCCAGAAGTTTTGCAGGTACATGAGTATATCGGAATACGACCTGAAGAATTGAATCATCTCGTAAAACCCGATCTCAAAAAGTTGCTTGATAAGATGGTGATTTTACAGCCTGTTACCTTCACAACCAAACTAGACTATAATCTCCACAAGATCTTAAGAGCAATCGATAACAACACCTTGATCAGTAAATTAGGTGATGACGATTGTTGCAGAGACACTGAAACATTTGTCAATAAAAAAGAACTGCTGGATTACTATCGCCATTACCCTCAGATCATTCAAAACACAGCGGATATTATTGGACAATGCAGTTTCGATTATGATTTTTCAACTCCGAAAAACAAGCAACATTTCACAGACAGCCGGGAGAATGATTTTAAGCTGTTGACCCAACTCGCCTACGAAGGTTTGGAAAAGAGATATGGAAATGATCATAGTGAAGCGAAGGCCAGAGTTGAAAAAGAACTGGGAGTCATTGACCAGCTAAAATTCAGCGGTTATTTCCTGATCACTTGGGATGTTATTCAATACAGCAACAGGATGGGATTTATGCATGTGGGAAGAGGAAGCGGAGCCAACTCCATTGTCAGTTACTGTTTGGGAATCACCGATATCTGTCCTTTGGAACTGGATCTGTATTTTGAAAGATTCCTCAACCTCAATAGGAAAACACCTCCTGATTTTGATATCGACTGGAGTTGGCAGACCAGAGATATCATCCTTGAATATATTTTTACCAAATACGGTAAAGAGCATGTCGCATTCTGTGGAACAAACGTCGAGTTTAAATATCGCTCTATTTTCAGGGAAGTGGGAAAAGCATTCGGTTTACCGAAGGAAGAATTGGATGCATTAGCGACTAAACCAATGTCAGAACACGATAGCAATTCGGTGTTTAAACTTGTTCACAAGTACGGCAAACTTTTGGAAAAGTTTCCAAATCAGAGAAGTATGCATTCCTGTGGAATTTTAATTTCGGAAGAGCCTATCACTAATTTTACAGCATTGGAAATGCCTCCCAAAGGTTTTCCGATTGTCCAGTTTGATATGCACACGGCTGAAGATATCGGATTCGAAAAGTTTGACATTCTTTCTCAACGAGGACTCGGAACCATCAAAGATACCGTAGAACTCATCAGAGAAAAAAGAGGTATTACTGTTGACATTAAAGACACGACGATTTCAAAAAATGAAGAGAAATGCAATCAATATTTGAGTATAGGAAAGACCATCGGCTGTTTTTATATTGAAAGTCCTGCCATGCGGGGTCTGCTTAGAAGATTAAAATGTGAAGACTATAAAGTTTTGGTTGCGGCTTCTTCCATTATCCGTCCGGGAGTTGCGCAGAGCGGAATGATGAAGGAATATATTTTCAGACATAATAATCCTACCAAGTTCGAATACTTTCATGATGTATTTAAAGAAGAGCTGGGTGAAACCTATGGGATCATGGTATATCAGGAAGATGTTATCAAGATAGCCCTACATTTTGGAGGTTTATCAGCAGCAGACGGCGATGTTTTAAGAAGAGCCATGAGTGGTAAAGGAAGATCGTTATCTGCATTGCAGAAAGTAAAAGACCATTTTTTTGAATCCTGCAAAGAACTGGGACACCCAGAACAATTGTCGAAAGAAGTCTATCGGCAGATCGAATCTTTTGCAGGATATTCATTTTGTAAAGCACACTCGGCATCCTATGCGGTAGAAAGTTATCAGAGTTTATATTTGAAAGTCTACTACCCTATTGAATTTATGGTTTGTGCCATTAACAACGGAGGTGGATTTTACAGGACTGAAGTATACGTCCATGAAGCAAAAATGTCTGGAGCCACAATCAACAATCCATGTGTCAACCTCAGCGAATATCAGACTACGGTTTATGGATCTGATGTCTATTTGGGGATAATGCACATTGAAAAGATAGAGGGTAAAATTGCAATGATGATTCCCGAAGAAAGAAGAAATAACGGGGAATATACTTCTTTGGAAAATTTTGTTAAAAGAATACCGATTGGAATTGAAACACTGCAGATCCTTATTTTTATCGGGGCACTCAGGTTTACAGGAAAACAGAAACATGAGCTTTTAATTCAGGCAAGATTCCTGTTTGGAAATGACCAGTCAACATTCAGACATCCCACTTTACTTGATGAACCTCAAAAAGAATATCAGCTTCCAACCATTATCAGAAATCCTTTTGAAGATGCTTTTGATGAAATTGAAATCTTAGGATTTTCTGTATCATACAGTCCTTTTGATCTGTTGCAGACCAAGTATCGGGGCAGTGTAATGGCTAAAGACTTAGTTAAAAATCATAAAAAACAGATCAAAATGCTCGCTTACCTGATTTCCAGAAAGCATGTCCCCACGAAAAGAGGAGCCATGTTTTTCGGAACCTGGATCGACGCAGAGGGAGAGTATTTTGATACGGCACACTTCCCAAACTGTCTTGAAGAATATCCCTTTCAGGGTGGAGGCTGCTATTTATTATTGGGAACTGTCGAAGTAGATTTTCACTTTCCAACCATCACCATCCACAAGATGGCCAAGATGCCCTTTATTCCTGATCCCAGATACTCAATGGATAAAGAAAAGTCATTGGAAGCAGCAAGAACACTTCACGAAGATGTTAGCATGACACAAAGAAAACCTTATCCGCAGGAACATGAAATCGGCTTACCCAGGCAGAAAATGATTTAGATAGAAAACTTACTCAAAATAACAATTTTTCACATGAAACTTAAAGCCACTATTGTTGATGAAACAAGTCCCGATCATAATTCTGTCATCGTATGTTTCGAGGGCGACAAAAACAAAAAGCATTTTGAGATTAAATGTTCATTTAATCCTTATGTTCATAAGATGAGAAAGTGGGACAGCTGGGAACTGACGATTACTTGGGACAGTGAAGTTTTTAAAGAAGAGAAGACTGGCGAAAAGTCATACTTCACCTACCTTCTTTGTGACAGGGCTGTGGAGATAAATTCTCCTTATGGTAAGAAAGATTAATAATGTGAAATTCTAAAATTTTAATGGTCTGCATTTGTATATTGTAATGTTGCTGATTTTTTTCAGATTACCATTTAGATAGGCAGAAGCAAAACTGAAATCAATTTCAAAAGAACAATTTGAAAGCATATTAATGAAGCCTGCAATATTTTTGTCGAGGTTGCGCAATCCCGGACTGTAAATACCAAAAAAAATTCCACAGGGACAACAGAATGATTTGTTATACAAAATCGGTTATTTCTACAGGTGGTGTTGAGTTCGAAAACATAGATCATTTATAAAATATTATTTTCTTCTATGTTGATTAATCGTTTTGAAAAATGGATCGTTAACATCTAAATTACCATATCTTCTACAGTGATTGCAAGCATAGTAAAAAAGAATAGACTTAACGATCTTTACCCAACTTAAATAATGATCTTCTTATATTTAAGATTTATATAATTATATTTCATGAACTTTCGAATAGAGCACGCAAAAGACCCTGACAATTTATATCTTGATTTTACAACTATAATTCTTGACGCTTTTAAGATTAATATTATTGAACGATATGCCGGCAAAACACACAACCGAAAATTGGTAGGAGTTACAATAAAACTGAGAACTCATGACAATATTATTATTGAGCGAAACGACGGTGCAGGTCGGAAATTTCTAAAAGGATCCGACTTGGAAATGTACTTTAATTTACGTCGGATATTAAATTCGTATGAATATAAACATATGCTGATTGACAGGAAGAAAGCTGAGCAGGAATATTTTTATTATGTTTTAACAGTAGTCATCACTTCTTTTAAAATTCAGTAAACTATAGATTTTTTACCACAATATAGTTTTTAGTAATTAAATAAAAAATTCAAATATGGCTTAATTTTAGAATGTTTGAGTTCGGGAAATGTTAACATTATTCACCAGTCATCTTTATATAAAAATTTCACTAAACTAAAGCTGTTATCGGTAATATCGGAATTGATAAAGGTAAAAATTATGATGGAAATACAATGAAGCTGTTATACATCAAAGTATAAATATGACAGATTAATTTCATGTATTACTGAGATTGCAGCGCAGAATTAAAAAAACTAACATCCTTAGACATGTTCAGATAACTGCTAATTAAAATTATACATAAAAACTGGAAAGTGACACACTTTTCTATTATTATAGATTTATCAGCCGGCGCAATGCCACCTCTTAAACCTGATAACAACAGAAAACTACAGAAAGTAGGTAATAAACTGCAATCTAATTGCAAGACTTACGCCCCCTTAGATTTTAGCTAAGGCAGATAAACCAGTGATTAGTAAAGGTTGTCTCTTTTAATTCTCTGGACTTAATAAGTGTTTCTTATATTCTGCATAGGACTGTTGGCTGCTTGATGCGTCTTGATCTTTGAGGAAAATACTCTAATATAAATTATCCAACTGCTTTAATTAGTTTTTTAATAATTACAACAAACATTTTTGGTCAGCATTTTGCTTGGCAGAGTATCAAAATTATGTTTACATTATTCTAAATTCAGTAACACCGTAATGAGCCAGTTCGATGCAATAAGATCTTACTATGATGATGAAGTAAATGAATCATTAAGAACAATCGCTGATGATCCCATGATGCATGCCTTAATGCAGTTTACCTTTCCTGAAGCTAAAGAGTGCTTCTGGCTGGAAGATTTTAAAAATGTAAATACTGTACATGAATTCCAACATCAGTTCATATCCAAGACCATCAGACAGATACTAAAAGAAAGTAGTGAGGGTTTTACTACTTCAGGATTTGATAAACTGGATAGAAACACATCATACCTCTACATTTCCAATCATAGAGATATTGTACTTGATACATGCCTTCTCAACTTGGCACTGATGGACTCAGGTTGTATAATGACATCTTCGGCGATTGGTGACAACCTTGTTAAAAAAGATTTCCTCCATAAAATTGCAAAACTAAACCGGAATTTTTTGGTTAAAAGAGGTTTACCTGTAAGAAGCCAGCTTGAAAGTTCAACGTTGCTTTCGCAATATATCTGTAAACTTCTAAAAAAAGATAATCGTTCTGTCTGGATCGCACAAAAGGAAGGAAGAACAAAAGATGGTGATGACCGAACAAATCCGGGAGTATTAAAGATGTTGGCTTTGAATGCAGGAAAAGAACCAGTTCACAGCTTCTTTAAAAAACTGAAAATTGTGCCTGTATCCATTTCATATGAGTTGGATCCTACAGATGTGCTGAAAATGCCACAGTTAATTGCAGAGTCAAAAAACGAAAAATACATTAAGGCTGATAACGAAGACTTTACTTCAATACTGCAGGGAGTCCTTGGACAGAAAAAGAGAATACACCTACACGCAGGAGAAGTTCTTAATCATGAATTAGACTTACTTCCAGATTCACAAAATAAAAATCAGCAACTACAGTCCATAGCAAATCTGATAGATCAATCCATCATTAAAAATTACAAGCTTTGGCCATCACAATTTATAGCGAAAGATTTACTTGAAGAAAATATATCCAACTCATCAGAATACAGTGAAGAAGAAAAAACCTTTTTTATTAATCGTCTTGAATCCAGAATAGACAGTTCGGATGTGGTTTCGAAAAATAACTTTCTGGCGATGTATGCAAGACCACTTTATAATATGGCAGATAGATGTAAAACAGATATTAATTTACTCTCCTGATTAAACTACGCTTGTGGCGATGAAAATAATTTCTTTACACTGTTTAGAAAATTGAATGTACATATTTCAGGTATGCTATTAATTTAATTAAGAACAGACCTCTCTGACATCACAAAAGATTGCCCACTATTAAACCACGTTTTGTTAAAGAATTCCATACATCATCTGACACTCTATACTTTGAAATAATGGTAGCGGATTAATTTTTACAAATCCTATATTGCTAATCCTGAGAACATATTATTACCCACTGCGGCCCAAATTGTAAGTGGAAGGAAAAATGATACAACATATGTATAGTAACTAAAAAATATTTTAATAAGAAATCAACAATAAATTTAAAATTAAACAAAAATTTTGTGATTTATTATTTTTACTAATCCCGCTCTTTCCAGTTTTTTTACAGTTCTGATTACTGTCTCTGTTCTCAATGCAGTAATTGATGCTAACTGTTTTCTGGTCAAAGTAATTTCAAAGGAATATTTTGACTGATCCTCACTGAAGCTTTTAAAGTAATTAAAAATTCCTTTCAGCCTCAGTGCTGGTTGAAATGAAGAGTTAGTCTGCATAAGTACAAATTTTTGATATAAGTGTTTAGATATAAATCTATTAATATCAAATGAAACTTCAGGATTATCTTGGAGAAGTTCAAAAAAAATCTTTTTTGGCAACTTTAATAATTTGCCGGATCTTAAACTAATCGCGTTTACAGGATAGCATTTGTCCGTAAACAGCAACAATTCACACACGCTATCGCCATCGTTCAGGATACTTTGTATTAATTCTCTTCCTTCATCATCTTCATGATTTAGCTTAATCTGTCCCTCCATAATTTGATAATAATACCTGGGTTGATCACCAGAACTAAAGATAGTTTCAGAAGGCTGGAGCTCAACCTCAGATGCACCGTATGATAACAGAAGATTTTCGTCAATAACCGGAAGTCTTTTCATAACAATATAATTTAAATGTATCATAATATTGACATTTATTGTACAAGACAAAATTAAAATATGATGATTTTAATGATGAGGCAAATCATAGAAGATGGTAGGCCCATATCACATCTGTTTTTTAGTTTCTTCCGTAAGCATTTACAAATTGTCTACTCTTAAAAGAGTTAAAGTATTAGCTAGATGAGAAGCTGTAGCGAAAACAACCACAATTTAGATTTTTGATCACAGTTAACATTGTCCATAAAAGTAAGCATCAGCTATCCGACAGGATCCTAAAACAGGCTAGAAAATGTTTAACGTACGAAAAGCTGAGTTGAATACATTCCTAAATTTTGCAGCCGATAAAAACTACATCTTACTAACCGAAGTTTCCAAATCAGTACGGATCTTGGCGTCTATACCTAAAGTGAAAGTAGTAACAAATTCCCGAAGCGATATTTGGAAATTTTCTTTATGCGGATCATCGACCATTAATTCAGGATCCAGTTCTCTACTCTGAAAAATCGACCTAATATTTTCTTCAAAATCAACTTCCATTTTATCCTGTAACGTCTTGACCAGACCCTGAAAATCGTAATCTGATAATAAATCTTTATTTGCTTTGATTTCTTCAATATAACTCTGAAGGCTGATTTCAGTTGTCAGTTTGTATTGAGACAAAAACTCTTGTAATTTCTCTGGTTCCATAATTAATTATTTAAATATTGCATTGAAACAAACATAAAAGCCTACAGCGTAACAAGTTCCGCGTTGAGGAAGATCCATTGGCAGGTAACACTGATCCATAATTGTTACAGCATTAGGGAATTTTCTATTAAAAAAAACTTTGGATAGAAGTATTAAAAAAAAAATCAAATTACTGTCTCAAAGTAGACAGAACGGATATAACGATTGTTCCGACCTGGATCGATTGTCTATTATTGCGGCAATGGCACCAGCCGTGCATGTTGCATTTCAAATCTTTTGGAAGGGACATTTGTACTGTCTGTGATTTCCGAAAACTTAGCGTTCATAACCCATACTTTATCCTTAGCCATTGTTGCGGTAGAAGGGTAGGTAAATCTATCTGCTACAAGAGTGGAGGCTGACAGTTTAGCAGAAGACCAGTCATCCTGTGATGTAAGTTCATAGATCTTATCGCTCCCTCCATTTTGCACCACCACAAGTTTACGATCAGCAGTAAGTAACAAACCATCTCCATTCATAAAAAACTGGCTGATTATTACTTTACTGACTTTTTTTGGATTGTCCAAAGCTATTTTATAGATTGCCCCGGTTCCACTACTCACGGTTAGTAGATATCCTGAAGGGTGACAAACTATACCATTCAGTCCCACTCCTTCCGTTTTAAACATTGGGCTGTCGGCAAATACTGACGCCTGGCCAGCCGGGGTTACTTTATAAATCACATTTGAAAAACTGTCGGTAACATAGGCATTATGCTGACTGTCAAAAGTAAGGTCATTTGCAAAATGGTTTCCAGAAACTAAGCTGGACAAATCAATATCATTGGTTTTTTTTCCTGTTTTCATATCAATTCCTACCAATCTTGCCATCTTTTTCCGTGTATCCGGAGATGTCAATTTACTGTAATTGGCATCACTTACACATACAAATAAACGTTTTCCATCAGGATGCACTTTTATTCCATAAGTTGATTTAAATGAGGAGTCATTCAGCAAAGCACTATAGCCCCCTGCAGGGGTCACCTTTCCCACAGTTCCAAGTCTAGCCGATGATACAAAATATAAGTCAGAAGTTTCATCGTAAGCAATTCCTTCAGGATAGCTTTCCGGAGCATTAAATTCTATTCTTTCAGTAGGCTGATCAGGAACTGCGGATGCACATCCTGTCAATAGAACACATAATATTATTTTTTTCATATTGTTTATTTTTGTTTAATACTGTAGAGAACTCCGTTCGCATCGTCTGAAATGTATACGGTGCCTGTTGAAGAAATAGCAACACCTGCGGGACGTCCGAATCTTGTTTTATTTTTAAGAAAGCCTGTAAGAAAATCTTCTGCACCTGCAGGACGGCCATTCACAAATTTTATGCGCTGAACTTTAAATCCTACAGATTTACTTCTGTTCCATGACCCATGCCAGTTTACAATTGCATCTCCGCCAAATACCGTACCGGCAGGAAAAAACTGAAATCCAATAGGTGCCATGTGCGCCTGATATTCCATAATCGAACCCTCTGTATTTTCTACCCATTTTTGCTTACTGTTTCCTGCAGGATCTTCACGTGTCAAGTCTATCTCTTTCTTTGCATAGGCAAAAGGATAGCCGTAATTTTTTCCCTCCTTAAGATTATTCAACTCTTCAGGTGGCCAGTCATCACCTTTCGCATCACCCCCATTATCCATTCCCCAAAGTTCATTTGTCTGAGGGTGCCAGTCAAAACCTATTGTATTCCGAAGACCTGAAGCGAATATCGTCCTCTTCCACGTCACAGGATCTACCTGAACCATTGTAGCCGCCTCCCGATCTGATTCTTTGCAGTCGTTACATAATGTGCCGATTGAAATGTAGAGTTTTCCATCAGGTCCGAAATCCATTGTTCTATTAGGATGCTGACCAGCCGAGGGCATGTCATTAAATAACATTTCGTGATTTCCCAATGAACCATCCCTATTGACTTTATATCGCCTGAGTTCATTGTTATTACATAGATACAGCCATTCATCTTTCATAGTAATACCGTGCACGCCCTTAAAGTCTGCGGCCACAGTCTTGCTTTCTTCAAACCTGCCGTCACCATTTTTGTCATTTAATAGAAGAACATCACCGGTATCTCTTCTTGTAATATAAAGATTCCCTGTGGGTGTATAATAAAGCATTCGGGGCTTTCCAAGCCCGGAAGCTGCTATGGAAACCGTCCAGCCTTCAGGAACTTTCAACATATTCACCATCTCAGGAAGAAAGTCGAGGTGTTCAGCATAATTAGTTGAATGCGTAATTTTTGTCACCTCTTTAGGCGGAATCCCACGTTGTGCAAGTGCATCTGAAAATGCAAATGAAGCTAATAAAGGAACAATTTTTAAAATAGTTATTTTGCTCATATTTTTTTTGTTTAATAAAAATCAGACTCCAACACTTGCAGTCTGACAAAAGAATTCAAAAGATATTAATCCTGCTCTTCGTCGGCTGCATCGAAATTAATTGCATTGTAAGCAGAATCTGTAAGCAGAGCATCGGCTTCTTTTTCTTCAGCCAAAGTTGCTTCAAGTAACACCACAACTTCATCTTGTCCCAATGTTTTGGCAAATGCAACCAATGTTCCGTAGGATGCAATCTCATAATGTTCAATTTTTTGCGAAGCAGATATAATACCTGCATCACGCACTGAACCTGGTTGCGTATCTTCCAAAATGCTTTCACCTTCTTTAATGAGACCTTCCATCGCATCACATTTTTTACCCCTATTAGATTCGCCCAGTAGTTCAAAAATTTGATCCAGTCTGTCAATTTGACCCTCTGTAACCCTGACATGTTCTTCAATTGCTGCTACAAGTTTTGGTTCACTAGCATTTTTTGCCATTTTAGGAAGTGCTTTTACAAGAGCTCTTTCAGCGTAGATGATATCTTTTAGTTCATCAATAAAGAGTTCTCTCAGCCCATCTGCTGCATCGGATTTTGCAGATACTTTTTTGTCTGTTTTTCGGTTTTCTTTTTTCATGATATAATATATTAAATTGATTAGTGTAGACTATAAGAATCTTTGCTTTTTGCTTAATAGAGTTCTGAATATAACATTACGAAATTTCGCCGCTGGCAATCTTTTAAAATGAAAAATAACTGTTCTGTATATGTGAATCATAATTCCCTCTTTATACAGTCATGATACCCTGATGAAATCAACTCTGCGATGTAGACTCCATCTTATACATTGACGTTATATCTGTCTGAATCTTCAGGCTTCGGTTTTCATAATTAAACACCTGAAACTATTTTGTTAACCTTGTGAGTAAATGCTGTCGTCTTTGGTACACAAAGTTCCACGATAAGTGACTGTAACACAGTGAATAATTCATAGTTTGATTTGGGTTAATTATATGTTATCAACTTAGAGACCTAAAAAAAACTTACGTTATGATCAAAGTCACAATTAAAGGAGTTTTTCTGTTACTCCACTCATTTACAGTATAATAAAATTCTAGTTTTACTTCAAAATATTTAATAAATTCCATAACCCAAAATGGTTTATATAATTATCAAACATTATCGACATTATTAAATTTTTTTAAAAAAACTCTCTACAAAACAACTTGTTTTAAGAAACCCAAAAATAATTTAAAAAAAACAGCTGTCGAAGGACAGCTGTTTTAAAATTTATCAGTCTTTTAGTATTTTTATTGAGACTGGTTCATTGTTAACCAATCCTGTAACGATATAATTTCCCTTCGCAAGCTCAGGTACCTTCAGTGTGTCAGTACCAGTCATCATTGCTTTCCTTAAAAGCTTTCCTGACAGCGAATAAATTTTAACATCTCGCACATTTTCGTCAAATATGATCTCACCGTTTTTTACGTGAGTATTCTTAATAAAGTTTTTTTGCAAGTGAAGTTGATTTATATCTTTTACTGAAAGAGTTCCCGATGTAGGCTGAGGAGTTGGTAAAGCCACATTAAAATCCACCGTATTACTATTGCTATCTCCGGAAGTTCTGCTGATAGAGTTCAGAATCGTTGGCGATGGAGCCGCTCCCGAACCTTCGTACTGGTCTGCAGCACCGTATCCTACGAAATCAAGTACATTTAAGGCTGTCGGTCCCGTAACCTGTGTGGAATTGCTCGCCAGTGCGACTTTACCTGACGTAAATGCAAGCCCTACACCCACAGCGACATTGGTCGAGCCATCAAATCCCAGCACAACATTTATTGTTAGATTTGGATTAAGAAGATTAATCAACCCCCCTAACCCTTCACTACCCTGTTGAATCAGATAAGTCTGATTTGGTGCAAGTGTTATGGATGGAATTGAATAATAATTTGTAAATCCTCCCGTAGCAGGCCCATATTGCAGAGTAGCACCATTAAGAGACGCAGTAGTGCTGCCGATGTTTTTAAGTTCAATGAAATCATTAGTGATTGCTGCACCTAGCAAACCTCCACCGGTATAAATTTCATTGATTACAATTTGTGCATTTGAAAATGCAAATGTCAGGATTAGTCCTATTGAAGTATAGACCTTTTTCATAATAAAATTTTTTTAGTTGGTTATACGTTTTATCCAAATTCAATGCCGAATTAATAAACATAACAGCCTTTTTTAAAGAATTTAATACCACATTATGAAATATTAATATAATATTCAATATTGAAAAACTAAAGTTATTATTACAGAATTAACAACTCATAAGACATTGTATACCATTAATGGCCTAAGTAGTGTTTATGATATTTCCAATTATAATATTCAAAAATATTCCTGTTCCAATTTTATAAATACTTTCAAGACAATCAATTTTTCATCCCATATAAATCATGTGAATATGATTTATTTAAAGATGTCAAATCCCAAATTCCGTATAAATACTGATTGATATTAAAAACCTTTTACTATGTGGTACATAATATCATAAAAATATTCTTACATTAGTGATAATTTGGTTAATATTGCATCATAAACCATTACACTTGCGGAAAATTTTATTTTTTGAAGATATGTTTGTAAAATTTATAAAATTTTCTCAGCTTTTAAGATCAGTTAAGCCTCTCTTTCTGACAGTTACAATATTTCAATTTATTTTGGCAAATGCACAAAGCAATATGCAACCTAAATATAAAACTCCCAATATTGTGATTTTTAACAGTGAAGAAGTGTGTTATATGGATGCTGATTTCAATATGCAGATTGCAGCGCCTATGTCCCCCGGTGATTCTGATCATCCTTACCATAAAAAAAAAGACAGTAAAAGAAGACGGCAGAAATTTTTACAGCAACACGTAAAACTTGGACAGTCAGAGAACACCGATACAGCAACTACAAAAATTGCAGAGGAAAAGCCAGGGAAAATAAATTGGAAAGCTTCAAAACTTAGTAAAAATTATCAGGATTTTGGGTTTATCAAATTATATCATTCGCCTTCACAGGATAGATTTTCCCTGTCTGATCGTTTTTCAACTGATTATATATTTCCGGTGCAGAATTGTTATGACTTGTGTAAACAGGGAATACATCAATGCCAAGCTCTCATTAAAACAGCACTGGATTATCTGTATTCAAATAACAATCCTTACTATTATAACAGATCCTTCGATTTTTGTTATGTAACAGTTTATTCTGTCAGGCCGCCACCTGACTCTAAGTCCATCTAAACATTATTAAATCGGAGATCATCAGATTTAACATTTCAGGCACAGGATTTTTTATGTGCTCACCCTCCCTTACTTACAACTAAAACGTTTTCATTATGATTTTTCATTCTACCAAATTTTCCGCTTTTATAAAGGCGGGGTATTGTATCATTATTGCTATTTTGTATACACAACAACTTTGCGGACAGGCACGGGTATTTGTGAATCCCGGACTCGAATTTGGGGTAACGCCTGGAACAGTAGATTATCTTGATACTAATTTTGGATTTGGCTCCACTTTCGATGCAGGATCTGCTATAACCGCTCCCTGGCACACCACACAATCCCAAAATAACCTATGTTCACAGCCAACAGCAGGCAATTGTCATGCTATTGAAGTCTGGGGCAGCACTTTCGATAATGTAAATGCAGCACAGGGAAATAATTTTGTCGAGCTTAATGCCTTTGAAAGCTCAATGATCTATCAGAATGTGTATCTCATACCCGGAGATGTAATCTCCTTTTATTACAGACACCGAGCAAGAGTACTGACTACAGAGAAGGCTTCAATGAGAATTGAGGATCAGAATCAAAATCTTATAAGCACAATCAGCACGACAGCAACACCGTCAAATACAAATTTCTGGTCCTTTAATCAGGGAAGCAGTGCACCTTTTACAGGTTCGGCAGGGATTTACAGAGTAGGATTCAGAGCCATTTCCGACGGCGGAAATAGTGGGCTGGGAAACCTTCTTGATGATATTAGGATTAGCATCAATCCTCTCATCGATTTAAAATCCTCCATTGCATTACCGTCTTGTGAAGGAAACAGTAACGGTTTATTGTTTTTAAGAATCAATGGTGCCGTTGCTGCAAATACTGTCGTTGCAGTACAGATTGTAAATCCTCAAAACGGAACTGCTTTCATTTCTGACGGAGATATTACACTGACTGCCGTTTCAAACTCACAGGGCACACCGATCGTTACCCATGCAATAGGAAGCCCGTATTACATGATTGCGATTCCGCCCGGAAATTATGATGGGGGCTTGGTAACCGGATATTCCAGTCCTAATAACGATGAAGATGGTGTAGCGATAAGTATCGCTTCAGTAAATGACGGTATAGTGGAACCGGATGAAACTTTCAGATTTCAAATAATGCCTGCTGGTTCCAACGGATCCACCACGAATTTTAGATCAGACTCATCTCCCATTTTTGGTGATATGTACTATCCGTCAACAAACAATTATATTATCCAGGAATGTGCATGCTACAGTCCGGCTAATACCTCAGCGACAGGATCTGATACAAAACACGGAATTACCATGCTTAACAGAGCTGGAGGTGGAAGCAACAATTGGCCAATGGTCCGAAAATCCGGTCACACCGTACTTGAATCAAATACAAAGGGATTTGTAATAAACCGGCTGACAAGTGCCCAAATTAGCGAAATAGTATCTCCACAGGAAGGAATGATGGTCTACGATCTTAATGCAAGATGCCTGAAAATATATGATGGTACTGCCTGGAGTTGTTTCAATACACAGACATGCCCTTAGCAATATAAAAGACATATAAAAATAAATTTACTCAGAATACAATGAAAAAAATAGTACTAATCTTAACTTTGGCGGGGACTTGCACATGTGATGCACAAATCATTATTGGCGATGCTATAGGAACAGCTGAAACAAAAACATCGGTACTGCTGGAATTTGCAGCTGGTGAAAATAAAGGAATTATACTTCCGTATGTACGATTCGTACCTCAATCACCCACAGAAGGCACCCTCCTTCTGGACGCCAGTAATCCAACGGCAGTACGTGTGAAAATTTATAATGCCAATAACTCGTTTGGAACAAACGGCTGGCTTGATCTCAGCGGTCAGGCTGCCAATATATCCGATGCCATGACTGTTCAGCCAAACTTTTCCAGCGCGCCTGAAGCTTCTTCAGCCAAAACTATTATTGGGGATATAACAAGTCCTGCCAATGGTGTGCTGATCCTTGAGTCGAAAACCAAGGCAATGGTATTGCCCATAGTTGCAGACGTACAGGACATCTTAAGCCCCTCTCCCGGAATGATAGTATATGTAAATAAAGCAGGAAGCAAAAGGCTCGCAGTGTTCAACGGATCTGTTTGGTCCTTCTGGAGAGGTGATTTCCCGACAAACACTAGTGGTACTACGGGAGGAATATAATCGTCGAAATGCTGAAGTGTGACATTTATTCAAATATTTTACAGGTATATTCTACGATACAAGATATGGAGTCAAACTCAGAACTCTGGTATAAAGTAATTACATGTAGGCAACGAAAAATACAGAAGAATCCGTCTCACAACAAAATTTGAGACGGATTCACTTTCTAATTATTATATATTATGGTTGAGTCCAGAATGACCATTCACTGCCATTAAAAACAGCAAGTTGATTGGAATTTGTTCCGGTTCCGTTGCCTGTTCCGGTGACATAGACCATCATTCCTGCACTTGGGTTTATTATATCACTTATAGAACTTACCCTTGGCAGAATCATCGCTTTATTAGTATCACCTAAAACAAACACTCCCCTTGTAGTATCAGTGGCAGGTGTTCCACCGAGAAGAACTTTGGCTGAAAGGTTATCTGTGTTTGAATCTGGGAGACTCGGAGATGTAGGAGTCTTAGCTCCTGCAGATAAGTCAGCCCAAATTGTATTGTTGTTCAGAATTCTTCTATACATAACCTTCTGGACAGAACTGTCGAAAATTATTGTACCCAGAGCCGGCGGTGGTGTAGGTGCATTACCAACCACAGCAGCAGCAGAGGTTACCCATGGTAACACAATCCCTTTGCTACCGCCTGTAGCATTTCCGAATTCCACCGAGACAGAACTATTAACGGGTGTTCCTGAGTTTTCTGTTTTTCCTATAGAAATTTGAGACCAGCTTTTTGAAAATACCAGAATCAGCGTTATCGCTATATATTTTTTCATTATTTAATACATTAATAAAGTTAAAATTGATCACAGGTTTGTCTTGTGTAACATGCCCAAACAGTACCATTATATATTTTAAGACAGTTGGAATCAGTATCGTACACCATCATACCTTTAACAGCAGTTAATCCCGCTATCTGTTGCGTATTTAGTCTGTTAACAACAAAACCATTGCTTTTGGAATCCATTACCGTATAAGCACCTCTGATTTTCATTGGCCAGTTTCCGTTGGCATCTCCTGCCCGACCCAGAGAAGTAATACCATGATTTGTTGGGGAACCACCAACACCCGGAGATGCAGCAGGTCTGAAACATCTGCACTCAAGATCCTTCAATGAAGCATTTTGAGAAGTTCCGATTGTTTGTCCTATGGAATTGAAGCCCACATCAGCTACTCCCTGTGTATTGGAAAGACCTATACTTGAATTTGTATTATTCGCAGCGTTATTTACAACCTGAGGAATACCGTTGGCCAAAGTTGCTGTGCTGATAATCTGAGAGGGAGTTCCAACGGTTACACCATCAAATCTTACCCTGATCTGTCCAGGGAACGTTGTTGAAGTCATAGGATTAATCATATTGTATGTAACATTCTCATTTCCTTCCAAAGCATCAGGACACCCGTCATTGTCTGAATCAACATCAAGATGATTTGCAATTCCATCTCCATCCGTATCAAGTTCTATAGGAAGCTGAGAACAAAAATCAGTATATCGAACACTTTGCTGATTGACGGCGCCCCCTGTCGAAGCGGTGTAACCAAAGTATACATTACTTACATTCCCAAAATAGCTTGTAATAGGATTTGATGCAGGAAACACGTGAGATCCTGCCAATATACCTCCAACCGTGTACTGCAATCTTTTGGTGGGAAAATCCCACGTAATAACTACAGTTCTCCAAACACCGTCTTCTACGTTCCCAAGATCCCTTGCCGTAGTAAGCAATCCTGCTCCAGCCTGGTTACTTGATACCCATATTTGTCCGTGGTCATTTGCTATATCTCCTACAGCGGTTCCGTTGTCATATGTATCAACTTCCAGGACTATACCGTTGGCAATACCCAGAGCGCCAACACCACCACCTGCACCACCGACAGCGTCCACGCCAGCAGGAGAATTGTGAAATACTGTCGCAATTCCATCTGCACCACTATCGCTGCTACCAAAATTTGCTTCGTAACTAATTGTAAAACTTTTAGCAAAATCAACTTTACCGTAAGACCACATTTGACCTGCTTGAGTATTTAAAGCGGGAGTCAGCTGTACCTGCTTCGTGTTAACCTGCGTAGCGGTACCGCCAAGCTTAAAAATTGTACTCACAGTCGCATTTGGATCAAATCCCTTCTCTGCACAGTCGTCGATACCATCGTTATCATCGTCGAGATCCAGAGAATTCGGTATGCCGTCACCATCAGAATCACACTCCACCGGTGTAAAAACGATATTATCAATACCAACGTCATTTCCATTATTACCGTTAGGCTGTAAATTGACAATTTCAAGTGTAACAACAGATGTGCTGGCAGTGAAGGGAAGAGTCAGTCTTCTCCAGATGTCATCATTCTTCAGACCCAGGGCAGAAGAATTAGCAGTTGCCAAACTGTTATTGTTACCATCTCTTATAGTCAACTGGAGGTTAGGCACATCACCACCGGTAGGATTATTAAGCAAACCTGCAATGTCAATTCTAAATCTGTATTCCTGACCTATGATAACACTTAGATTGCTGATACGGTAAATAGCCGAATTTACTGATGCAGCAGATCCTATATTAATCATTAGATACCTGCCGTCTGTTGAACCTGCTGTTATATCACTATAACCTGCATCCTTATTGCCGGTCAGATCTGTCATACAGTGTGAGGCTGTCTGAGTAGGAGAACTCGTGACTGTGTAAGAGCCATCTGGCGGAGTAATTGCCTGATATTGATGTAACAAAACATTTGCATCCTGCGATGTGCCTATTCCCGTTCCGAAGGTGTTACTGTAGATCGGATTTCCTTCAATTCTGTTTGCACAAGGTACTATTTGTGCTGCAGTTCTATAGCCTGCGGAAATAATTAAAAAAAGTAAGAAAAATTTAATTTTATAGACTTTGTAATATCTAGTCATATGTATAATGGTTATGTCGTTTCTTCTGATGAAAAAACAGTTTAAGGTTTTAGTTAAAAAAATTGTAAAAACTAAATCTTCGGCGGTGGCCGGACAGTATAGACCTTTAAATAAAGAGCAGAGAGCGCCTTACTGCTGTAGTCCTGATATTTAACACAATGAAGGAGACCAAGACATAAAATGACAGGAACAGACCTGAAAATTGCAGAGGCCTTGAAATTACTGTTGTCATTGCCACCTGGTACTACATATGCCTTGCAGATTTTTGAAGAACTAACAAATTGTGATGGTGGTGGAACAGCATTGATAATGACGTGTCTGCGAACAGCGAATTCATAGTTAGCAGGAAAAGCCTTTTCAATTTTTTTTTCTGAAAAAATTTTATCCTGTCTTTTTCTTTGATTTTTCGATTTAAGCTTCGAAATATCTTTCCTCGCCCTTGAAGCACCGGAAGCAACAAATTTGTATCCCAAGACAACAGCCTTGTCAGATGTTGACACTAATTCATACCTCCCAGCTGATATAATATTCTTGTTGAAATCTATATCATTTGAATAAATCTCTGCACCATTACCTATCACAACTATGCCTTCCTGCTGTGCTTTGATAAATACGCATAATGAAGGAATTACTACGGTAAGCAGTATCGTAAAAATCTTATAAACAAAAAAAGATAATTTCTTTTCGCTTACAGATATTCCCGTTATTTTTTTGAGACAGTTAATGGCATTATTTTTCGCTGGCAAAAATATAAAATTTAAACAGCAGTTGCGGAATAAAAATTAATATTATTCATAAATTTTTAATGTTCATAATAATTCACAAATTCACCAACCATCGGTGCTACATACGTTTTTTACGAAATAATATAAGATGAATAAAACACAGAAAATATTTCACAATATAACGTACTAATGATTAATTTTTACATTGAAATTTGGTATTTTATTAATGGTTAATTTACATATATTCTGATGAAAAATACATCTAAAATTCAAATAAAATATTATTTACAAAATAATATTTTCGACAAGAAAATTCTATTGTAATGAAAAATATTAATAAATTTGCAGAAAAAAAAATAAAACATAACTAAAATTGTTTGTTAAAACAAATAAATTGAACGATAAAACACAAATTAATGATTACAGTTCATCAGTGGTTATTAGAATTATGAAACTCTAAAAACTGAGAGAAGACAACCAGTTAATAGCGATTATCTTGTTATGATTTATCGAATGGCTTTTGTGAAAGTCCCCCACAACTGCACTAGGATAAGAAATATGTAATTTATATACCCGATGAAAAAAAGAAAAAGAAATGTTTACACAACAGTTAAAATTGCTGCTGTGTCAATCCCCTTAATTTTATTCAGTAACGCAAAAGCACAGGTAGGAATCAATACTGCTACCCCTAAAGCCACCCTCGATGTTACTGCCAAAAACACAAATGGTTCTTCTCCTGAAGGTGTTATCGCACCAAGACTTACAGGAAATCAGCTCGTGGCTGCTAACGATCAGTATCAACCTTCTCAAACAGGAGTTATAGTATATGCTACTTCGGTTCCGACAACTACAACTGCAAAAACAGTCAATATTACTGCGCCCGGTTATTATTATTTTGACGGAGCTGTGTGGAATGGGATGGGAGCACAAAGCACAACAACAACATTAAGCATCAGTTCTATAATTGATCCCAATATTCTTGGCTATGTTCCAAGTACGACAGCAACCGCCATAAACAGTGCTCCTGCAAGTGTGACTTCCGGAACAATAACTATGACAAGAACAGGTATCACAACTTTGAATGGTCATTCATATGCTGCTTATTCTGCATCAGCAGACAATCTTTCATGGTATGCTGCTTATATATTGGCAAAAAACATGGGCGGATACCTGGCAACATTTACAACTGATGATGAATGGAAACATATAGAGACAAATCTACTTTCCAATACTGCATTTGTAACAAATAATGCATGGATTGGATTTGCAAAATTTTCATGGTTTGCGGGTCCTGCCCTAACTCCAGATCCTGAAGAAAAATGGATTACTGGTGAGCAGCCATTACATGATTATAGCGCCGGTGGAGTAACAGCAGTTAGGAAATCGAATTGGTTTCAGGCAGGTCAACCCGATAATGCCCAAGGCGTTGAAGGATTTGTCCATACGTACAGGGGAAATGCTTCGTTCAATAAGGTGCTTAATGGGTATACTTCTAATCATCCTTGGAATGACCAGAAGGCAGATGCAGCTGGTAGATTCGGATTTATCGTGGAATTTCAACAATAATATTCTGTAGTATGAAAAAAATTTTAATATCTGGTTTATTGGCTTATTCACTGATAGTATCTGCTCAGATAGGAATAGGTACGACTCAGGCAGCATCTACACTGGATGTAACGGCAGTAAAAACTGACGGGACAACTGCCGAAGGAATTATGATGCCACGCCTCACAGGCGACCAAATTAAAAATGCAGGCAGTCAATACCTTGCTGATCAGACAGGAACTATTATTTACGCTACATCGGCACCAACATCAACAGATGCGAAAACGATTAATATTACTAAAGCCGGTTACTACTATTTCGACGGTACAGTCTGGAAAAGCATGGGGAAGATTGTCAATAATACCATCATCAGCTACTCAACAACTGTAGATCCAAATATTTTAGGTTATATCCCAAGTAAAACTTCCACTGCATCATCAGCTCCTGCGACAATGCTGATCAATGGAATTACATATACAAAACAAAATGTAATTATTCATGCAGCTAACTCGCATTCTTACACTGTTTATTCAGGTCCGCAACCTCTTGACTGGTTTCAGGCATATAATGCTGCAAAATCATTGGGAGGTTACCTTGCAACATTTACTACAGACGTAGAATGGCAGTTTGTGGAAAGTAACCTTTTAACTAACAGCCCCGTTTTCGCGAGCCAAAAAGCATGGATGGGATTTGTTAAATTTTCATGGGAAGCTGGCCCGGCATTAACTCCCGATCCTGATTTTAAATGGATTACGGGTGAACTGCCTTTACATAATTATGAACTTCAGGGCACTGGTGCGGTGAAAAAATCTAATTGGTTTGCACCTAATGAGCCAAATAACTATAATATTGGTGAGGGTTTTGTCCATACCTGGGCACGTAATGATGGATTAACCAGAACTATAGGGAACTACACCAGCGCGCAGCCATGGAATGATTATCCTTCAAATCATAATAACGTCAATTGTTTTTTAGTTGAATTTCAGCAATAAATTCAACTGAATCTCAATATTTTTTTTCTTTTTTAACAGATTATCTGCCCCTCTTAAGGGGCTTTTTAGTTTCTTGATATAATATTAAATTAAACCTGAAGAGATAGTGCGTACTTTAATAAATACGATGCCAGTTTGATTTTTATATCAGTATTTGTATCTCTGAGACCAATGCTGAGCCTATACTGACGCAAATTTGATATAACTGTACATCTGAATATAGAAACAGGCCGTTTTAGTGAATCACAATATTAAAGTCATAGAAGTAATAGCCAAATGATAATATTGAGTCCTTTTTTAAAAACCTTATTTCTGGTCGGATGCATTACAATTGCTGAATCTATGACCTTTGGCAGAGTATCAGTTAAGTTGAATACAGAAAAACATACACATTATCTTGTAATCTTCCTTTAAAAAAAATAAAATTGATTCATATACTCTAATCCCACAATGGGAATTTTCATCATTTATGTTTTTGAGCTTTCTCTGTAGGAAAGCTTTTCTAATATTTACTACTGAAAATATTATATATCAGAGAGTTTGAACTAAGATTATCTCATCGGAGCTCTTCGACTAAAATACTATCCTCTCGAAATTCGGAATTGATGATTTTCATTTTTTTTTCGTTAATACTAAATGAAAATTCCATATTTATAGACTTTAGATCATTTGATTTAAAAAATTCGTGTACAAGGATGAGCCACTGACACATTATACTTTATTGTTTTTATTTATTATCATTTGGTTTAATTTCCGTTTTGGAGAACGGAATGAGAATTGGCAAAATTTAAACACTAATAATATGATTTTGGATAGACACCAGCATTTTAATAGTATATGTCATTCAGTGTCGACTAAAAATTAATATTCTTTCTAATCTGAATAGTTTTTTTTACTTCATCACATGTTTTTTCAACGCTCTGAGGTTCTGAATGGTCTGTCAGTGATAATTGAATCTTGCGTTCTATCGCAGCTAAATCATTTTTATAGTTCGATAATAAAGTTTCTTTCTGCCACATGCTGCTGACAATTTCAGTGAGAACCGGGATGTCGGTCTTCATTTCATTTACTTTTTTCTCTTCCTGCCTGATGAGTGTGGGAAGTTTTTCCAATGCATTGAGAAAATTCATTGCTGCCAATTTGGGATCGGAAGCAACCAAACCATTGTTGTAAGAATATTTGATATTGCCTTCACCGGTGATAAAAAAACGGTTGATTTTGATATCCATTCCTTCTTTTTCCGAAACTTCTGTTTTGACCAGTAACCTGAAACCATAAAGTTCTCCAATTTCCTCATACTGCCCTGCCGTTCTTGCCTTTGAAGAGAGTTCCTTCAGTTTTGAACCTATTGATTTTATATCTGCAGTCCCGGGAAGATCATTCAGTTGAACAGGGTTGGCAATTGTTCCGTCCGGTGTATGCCGGATTCGTTTCTGCAGATTATTCCAGTCAGTTCTCATTTTATGCAATTTTGAGCTGGAGTTTTCCAACGATGCAGAGAGATCTTCCAGTTTATACCTGGAACTCATTTTAGAACGATTAAAAGAATGCCTTTCACTTTCTAAACCGTTGATCATTTTTTCCAGTTTTGCTTTTTCTAAAAGATCGGTATTGCCTGATAAGATTGCTACATATTCCGAAAAGTTCATTCCTGATTTTTCATCCATACTTCCTTCATCAATCGTGCGCTTATTTAAACTGTTGTTTTTAAGCTGATCGATGAATAGTTGTTTGTTGTACAAAAGATTAAATTTATAACTGTCCAAAGATTTTTCCACAGCATAAATAATCACATCAACTTTATTATCAGCAAAATGTTTGGCAATTTCATTTCCCTTCCGAATTGCTCTACCATCTCGCTGAGCCAGATCGCTCGGTCGCCAGGGGGTATCGAGATGATGAATGGCTACTGCTCTTTTCTGAGCGTTGACTCCCGTTCCAAGCATATCTGTTGAGCCGAATAATACCCGAACACGGCCTTCATTCATAGAATTAATGAGGTCTTTTCTCTGCTTATCATTTTTTGCTTCCTGAATAAACCGGATTTCGTTTGACGGAAGGCCATAATCTTCCGTAAGTTTTCTTCTGATCTCTGAATAAACATTCCATGTATTAGGTTTATATGTTCCAAGATCCGAAAATACAAATTGAGATCCTTTCTGAGCATTAAACCGCTGGTAGTAGTCAGAGATTGTTTTAGCACAGTGAGATGCCTTGCTGTCAGGATGATCTGAATAGTCTTCACTGATCATACGCATATCCAGTGACATCTTTCTTGCATAATCGGTAGCGATCAGCATCTTTGCTTTTTCCTCGGATGGTGAAAGTGGTTCTCTGCCTAAAAGTACGGCATTGCCGGATTTTGCAAATTCCATTAAATTTTTTATAAATATTTCCTGATCGGGGGTGGGCGGAATGTTATACAGGATTTCATTCTTTTCGGGCCGGTCAATACCGATATCCCTGGCTGTCCGATAATCTGTAATTTCTGAATAGAACTGTGCAAGTTCAGGAACTTTGATGAAATACCGAAACCGTTCTTTCTGTACAATATTATTGGCTACTGAAAATTCATAGTCAGTTGTTTTACGGGCGTAGATCGCTGCCCACGCATCAAAGCAGTTGATTCCCTGTTTTTCCAGAGCTTTTGGACGAAGATATTTAAAAAGTAAATACAGTTCCGTTAACGAGTTGCTGATGGTAGTACCCGAAAGGAAAGTAGCACCCATATCCTTTCCGGTACGTTTCTGTATGGTACGGATTGCAAAAAGCAGGTTCATCGCCTTTTGACTTCCCTGCATATTGCCTAATCCTGCAACTCTGTCATGACGCGTATTGAACACCAGGTTTTTGAAGCGATGACTCTCATCAACCAACAGATGATCAATGCCCATCATTTTAAAATCAACCACTTCGTCCTTTCTGTTGTCAATATCATGGGCCAATGTTTTCAGTTTGACTTCCAGATTCTGCTTTCTTACCAACACTCCTTTGAGCATTGCTCTTGAGATTTCTTTTCCCTGAGCTTCTAATGCCGACAAATTTTGTTCAACGCTTTTAAGTTCATTTTCTAAAATCTCTTTTTGCAGTTCGGGAGACTGGGGAATCATTCCGAACTGGTCATGCGTTAAAATGATGCAGTCCCAGTCATTATTTTTAATATCTCCAAAGATGCGCAACCTTTTTTGCGGGGTAAAATCTTCTTTGCCAGGATATAATAATTTTGCGTGCGGGTATGCAGTCCGGTAGGTTTCAGCGATTTCATGAACGTTGGCCTTTAATCCAATAATCATAGGTTTGTGAGCAAGACCTAACCGCTTCATCTCTTGGGCTGCTGTACACATAATCAACGTTTTACCTGCCCCTACTTCATGATCACAGATCGCTCCCCCATTCAGCTTGATCATCCATACTGCATCTTTCTGACTGGAATACAGATCGACAATTCCCAGTGCTTTTCGGTCAAGACCCGGAAACTGCTGATGGCTGCCGTTATATTGTGGTCTGATAAAACAGTTAAAAGTGTTGTTATACTGGTCTGTTAACCGGGATTTAAATTCATCGTTCTGAGCATATAAATAATCTGTAAACGCTTTTCGGATTTCATCGATTTTTGCATTAGCCATCTGGATTGCTTCCATATCACGAACTTTTACTTCCCTATCATCAACGTAGATTTTTTTGGTAATATCCGGGGTCGTATTGACCAATGCATTTTTTAGCAGCGCGATGCCGTCAAAAGTCCGGCTTTCAGATTTCACCGCGTACTTATCATTAATGATTATATTCTTATGATCACATTTCACTGAGAAATCATCTGAACTCTCAGAATAGGTAATACGCACATCAGTATCAAAAAGATGGGAGGCAAAATGATTATAAATACCAACGGGAATCCACCTTTCACCCAGATTAAAATCCAGTTCTTCAAATTCAATTCTTTTGGGGTGGACATCCTTTAAAACTTCTAAACTTCGTTTCGCTTCGATATCCTGTGGATGATCGGACACATATTTTTCAATTTCAGATGTTTTTTCTATTACATTTCCTGAAATCCACCGCTCGGCAATCTCATATTCTCTTGTGAGAGGATTTAAAAATAACCGGTCTTTTAAAGAGTCTTTGAGGTGTTTATTACTTAACCCGCTGATTTGAGACATAAAATCGAGATCTATAGTTCCTGTTTTGTTCAATGATGCCGCCAGCGCTTCGTCCGGATTTTCTACGGCGGTCTGTAAATTATAAAATGAAACAGGTTTGTAGAACAGGTCTGCCTTGTGCACTACGCCACCAACGGTTTTCTCCAGATAAGGAACTTCTTTTCCGGCGCTGTCGGTCTTAATCAGTTTGATATTTTCAGCTGCATTTAAATAATTGAATTGTCTGATAAAATGATCATATTCCGAATTAAGAATGCGTCTCAGTTCCTTGTGTTCAACTTGCGTGTCAGATTCCTGCTGATACAGCTGATGGTATGCATCGCGGATTTTAATATATTGCTCAGTTCTTAATTTCTGTTTAATGGGAAGTTGTAAAGGATGAAAAAAGATTATCTCATTCCGATCGTTAAAACCTTTCAGATATCCGACTTTGCCGTCAGTCATGACTAAACAGTCATTTCGGTAAAAGGAATGCAATTGTCCTGTAAATTCACGCGGTTCAAAATTTTGTGAGTCTGATATTTGAGGAAAACTTTTATTACCTGCTTCCTGATTTATGTTAGGATATTGATGGTTTTCTGTGTTGATGGCAGGTTCATTTGGCAGATTGAATAAGTCCAGCTGTTTTGTAGCATGATAACCTCTTTTCCTGTTATCTGATCGGTTGATATCTGTACTGTTAAGAGCTGTTTTTTTGTTATGTAATTCGTTCTTCTTTTTTGTGGTAATGTGGTTGGCAGGTGTTCTGGCTTCTTCTGGCTCAAACCAATCGAACAGACTCAACTGAACATCAGTGATTGACTTGTCAGCCGAAGTGGAAGAAGTTTTTAACGGCGTTAAACTTGTAACCGCAACACTATTGGAGTGGGAATTTTCAGTTTTTACTTCTTGAGTCGAATCGATCTTAAGGGTGGGATCATATAATTTCTTATTAAAGTTGATTGCCAGGTCTTGGGTAAGAATCTTTTTTACATCATTGGAAATGCCTTCCAGTCCTTCAGCATGGTGATAGATCATAGCCGGCTTTCCGTACATATCCGTACCCTCTTTATAGGATGTATGAACAATACGGTCCCGATCCTGAAACAGGGCGTTGACCGAACCATTTTCTGAAGTGGTTTGACTTTGTACGAAAAGCTTTTCAAAGTCGGAAAGTTGTGTTTTTTGTTTGTTTTTCTGAAGGATAACCAAATCGCTGCCTACGTCAGTTCCTGAATGATCGCTGAATAAATTATTGGGCAACCGAATTGCTGAAATAAGATTATTTTCTTTCATCAATGCAGACCGTATCAATTCATTTTTTGGACTGTTCATTACACCTTGTGAGGTGATGTATATTTGGAGTCCTCCATCCCGTAACATATCAGAGCCTTTCATGAAGAAATAATTATGAATTGCTTTTGTTGACTGTGCACGGGCTGAATCCTGCCCCCTTGAATAGGACAGGTCAAATACAGAGTTGTCGCCGAAAGGAATATTGCTGGCCACGAGATCAAAAGTTTCCTGATGATAATCTGCTATCTCTTCAAAACCTTCTATATTGATCTGGCTTTCCGGAAACAGCTGTTTTAAAATCTTACCCGTCAGGAGATCTTTTTCGTAAGCAGTAATTTGAAGGGATTGATTTGAGGGGATCGTGAGGGATTGAAAAAAGGTATCTTCGTCATAGTTAGCAGTAAAGGATCTTATAAAAGCTCCGGTACCAGCTGAGGGTTCTAAAAATTTCTGAAGTAAAATTCCTTCGCCGTGTATTACATCAGCAATACTGTCGATCAATTGAGAGGGAGTATAAAAAGCCGTCAAGACTGAATTTCGCAGACTGTCAACAAAACGGATATATTCCTTTTCATTGGCTGAATAATCCTGCAGAAGTTGATGAAGGCTTTTTGTTAGTGGTAAAAATGGAAGCTCTGATTTCGTCCAATATTTTTCAGCATCTTTAATAGTTGCAGCATTCAGCACAAACTTTAAGCCTCCAAAACCAGAGTATTTTTGCAACTGTTCAATTTCTGATGCTGTGGCTCTGCGTCTTTCCTTCTCCAGAGTAAAAACCAGGCGCAGAGCTTCCAGATTGTCATGCAAATGACGGAATTTATTGAAGCCCATGTTCCTCAATCCAGATTTGAATACTGCCGGTCAGTTCCGTGTACAAAACATCATAGTCTGAGCTGTCCTCAAAATATTCATTAAAATCATATCCTGTAAAAACAGACTCACATTCGGACAACATCTGTAGTGCTAATGGTTGAATATCATCATCGTCGATTACCAGACTGAATTCGCTACAGATCACTTTAAAAAGGAGATCAAATTTGGAGAAGGTTAATTCTTCAAATAAAATAGATTCTGCAATTTCAGCGCAATAGGAAATAGAATGACCTTCTTTAAAAGCATATTCATATGCGCTTTCTGCAAGTTGTGATCGCATGGTGATGAATTTGAAATCATTTAATTTCTCGGGAAAGCTTACAGACAGAAATTCTTTCAGCCGTAGAGCAAAGTAGGATAAATCTGGTTTTTGTTTGTTCATGACGATGGTATTAAGAAGATGAGTCAGTCGAAATGTGTAGAATTTCAGGATCTTATCTAATTCTTTTTTTTATCCGGAAATTTGAATCTCGTCGTGAGGTCAGACTGCAGAACAATAAACGCTTCAAACGTTTTTCCTGCCTTACTTTTTAGATTTTTAATGAGATCAGTCCTGCCTTTTTCGATCAGCAGGCAGATATCATTGACAGAAAGCTGAACACCACATATCCTGCGGAACTGAATCCATGAACATATTTCATCAAGGCATTTAAACACTTTGTCATTAATAATTAATTCGTGACTTTTACATTTTGGACAGGTGAGTTTGGGAACTTCTTCTTTCGGAATGAGCAGAGATAAAAGTTCAACAGTGATCTGCGAAGTATATTCTTTTATGTTATTGAGGAAGTACTCTGCGTCCAGCTGTCCTTGCTCTATTTTATAGAACGCCATCTCCCACTCTGCAGTCATCTCTACGCTCGCAATCTTTTTATCTTTAACCAGTTCATAAATATGCAGTCCTTTTTGAGTAGGTATAATTGTCTTTTTTTGGCGCTGGATATAATCTCTTTTTAGCAGGGTTTCAATGATTGATGCTCTTGTTGCAGGGGTGCCGATTCCAATATTTTGTATAACTTTTTGCTGTTCTTTATTATCGAGATGTTTGCCTGCATTTTCCATCGCTGATAATACATCTGCTTCTGTGAAGAGTTTTGCCGGCTGAGTCGATTTTTCCTGAATTTCCAAATGAGAAATTTTTAAATCATCTCCGGTTTTGACATCCGGGAATTCACTAAGGATTTCTGCAGTATTGTCATTTGCTTCTTCTGACAGGATTCCTTTCACTGAACGCCAGCCCATTTGCCGAATTTTTACAGCTTTTGAATTGAACTCATAGTGATGTACTTTTAAGATTATGCAGTACTGCTCTTTGATACAGTCATCACTCAAGGTCTCCAAAAGATTAAAAGCAATGAGGTCGTATACTGCATTCTCTTTTGCAGATAATGATGACGGAATTTTACCGGTAATCAATAATCCGTGATGATCTGTAACTTTAGCATCATTCACAATCCTTTTATTGAAATTTCCAAACTGGAGCATGGAAGAAGCTTTTTTAAATTGCTCATGATTTCTCAGACATCTTACGAGCTCTGGAATTTCTGACCAGACATCTTCAGGAATATACCGGCTTCCTGTCCTTGGATAGGTGATGAATTTCTTCTCATACAGACGTTGAGCAATCTCCAAAGTCTCATCCGCTGAAAAACTAAGTCTGCGGTTCGCTACTTTCTGTAAAGCAGTAAGGTCAAAAAGCAAAGGAGCGGGTTCTGAAATTGTTTTCGTCTGTACATCCACAACCTCAGCCTTTCCTTCCCGCCCGATTGATTTAAGAATTTGTTCCGCTGATTTTTTATCTTCCCAGTGATCCGATGAATCACTCTTGAAGTCGATAAAACTTTTTCGATGTTTTAATTGAATCTGCCAGTATTTTTTAACGTTGAAATTCTGATGTTCCTGGAATCTTTTGCAGATTAATGAAAGTGTCGGGGTCTGAACCCTACCTAAAGAATAAATTCCGCTGCCTGATGAAATACTCAGAGCCTGCGAAGCATTGATACCCACCAGCCAATCCGCTTCACTTCTTACTTTTCCTGCTGTATACAACCCGTCGAAATCTTTTCCAGGCTTTAACTTTTGGAATCCTTCAGCAATTGCTTTTTCTGTCAGTGAACTGATCCAAAGTCTTTCAAATGGTTTTGTACATTTCAGATAATCATAGATATATCTGAATATCAACTCTCCTTCACGCCCTGCATCGGTTGCTACAATAATACAACTGCACTGATTAAAGACTTTCTGGATAATCCTGAGTTGTTTTGTTGCATTTGGGTCAGGATGGTAAGATTTTCCTTTTTTGATTTTCCTTTGGGTGAGTTGGAAAGGATCTGGAATAATGGGTAGAGATTCTCTGTGAAAAGAGGGAGTGCTGTAATCTTCCGGCAGGGCCAGCGAGACAAGATGTCCCAATGCCCACGTTATACAGTAACCGTTGCCTGTTAAATAACCGTTTTTTTGTTCTTTGACATTAAGAAGCTGAGCGATTTCTCTCGCAACACTGGGTTTTTCTGCGATAATTGCTTTCATAGTAGTACTATTTCGTAGTTGTGATTTTGATGAAATGATTAAAAGATTGGAAATCTGTTCTTCTTATATTCTTCTCCCCTTTGATCGGGTTGGTTTTTTCTGCTGATCATCCTGCTGTTTATTTGCAGGTTCTTTCTGTTTTGGCTGTAGCGGTTCTTTGATATTTTTGGTTGCTTCGTTTGTTTTTCCTTCTGAATTAACCGCAGTCTGTGTTTTGTGGTCTTCGGAAGGTTTGGCTTTTTCTCTTACCTGGTTGGGATTGGTAAATGAAAAATCTGTTTTTGAAGTTTCCTGGTTAAAAGTGATATAACCCTGGTATTCTTTTCCTTTACTGTCTGTCAATCCACTTATGTATATAGTCTCTCCTGCTTTGAATTTGCTGTACTGTTCCTGATCAAGATCTTTCCCTCTGAAATTTTTAGGAGCCTCCAAATTTTTATCAGGAGATTGTTTTTTTAATTGCTTCTGATCTTCAGCCAGTGTCTGAGTCTGACGTTTGTGCTGGGTTCTGTCAAAAAGAAATTCTACGTATCTCTTGTCGGCATTAAATTGAACAGTCGCATTAAATGGTTCTCCTTTTTTAGAAATCATTCCCTCAATGTAGAGCGGCTTTCCTTCAAGCAAGGTTTGTTTCTGATGATCATCAAGTTGAACACCCTTAAGTTCGTCCGGTACTTTGATGTATTGGGTTTTTAAAGCAATCAGCTCATTAGTGAGTCGGTCTACACTGATAATGGATGGAATGGGTTCGCCTGTTTTAAAATGTTTTAATTCTACGACACGACCCATGTTTCCAGTTGTCAACAGGTTCTTCTTATCATCCTCAGTAAATTGATGTCCAAAGAACGGGAAATTAAGCTGTGGCTCCTTCCTGATACCATGGATCGCCATGGTCACTTTTCCTTCTTCATTTTGCTGAAGAGAAAGTCGCGCATCCAGTTTGGTAATCGTACCCTCAAAGTTGAGACTGATCGAAATCAGATCATTGGTTTTGTAGCCTTTAAGTAAGGGGTCTAAAATATTTAGTTTTTCCAGTCTTTCTTTACTGAGACCAAGATTGGACAAGGTATTCCAATCAATTTGTTCAGGTTTGTAACGGTATTCATTGTTTTCCGGGGTTGGCTCTTTTGTTTCCATTTTTGCTGTATTTTGAGTTAATTCTGTCGTAGCTGTTTTTGGCAATTGTACTTCTGTATTATCAAGGGGAGAAGCACTTTCCTTCGTTTGGTCATTTACCTTTTGTTGCAGTTCTTTGGCTTTAGCTTCCGCCTCTGCAGCCGGAACTTCAAAAAAGGAAAATTGGCTTGGATTTTTTAACTGGCTGAAAAAATTTGAGAAGAAATTTGAGAACAGGTCACCGGATTTATCAACCCTCATAAACTCGTTTTGATTTCTTTTGGTGGGAGCTGCTGTTTTCAAATTACCTTTTTCATCGATTCCTGTTATTGCCTCAATCTTCATTTTTTTCTTGTTATGAACCAGTAAAATATCAGACAGTTCTTCTATATCAGGAAATTCTTTTTGATTGGTTTCGCTCATGATTGTAGTGTTTGGATTTGAGTACGAAAATATTTAGCTTTTAGACGATAGTTTAATCTTTGAAAGCTGGAGGAACTATTTGTCATCGTCTTTCCCTGTAATCCAAACCCCATTGTGGAGATTATTACGAATAAACTGATCAACATCTGACTTTTTATAGTACAGCTTCCCACTGATTTTATAGTACGGCAGCTTCTTATCTGATCGGTATCTTTGTAGCGATCTGGAGCTGATTCTCAGGAGCTGAAGGACATCCTGGTTGTCCAGTAATTGTTCTCCGTCAATTTCTGTATTGTGTAACTGCTTCTTGACAATGGAATCTTTCAGGATATCAAATCGCTCCATAATTCTTTCCATCCATGATATAAATTCTGTTCTTTCGATATACATAATTGTAAGTTTTAGATTAATTGTAATTATTTTGATTCCATGAGCTTTTTAATCTCTTCGTAATTGTAATAGAGACTTCCACCCAGCTTTTTGTAGCTGAGCGTTCCGTTGATCCTGTAATTTTGGAGAGTACCGGATGAGACATTCAGAAGTTTTTTTACTTCTGAAGTTCGGAGCCATTGTTTTTGAATAGTGCCTTTGTTTTCATACAACGAGGTGATGTGCTGCAGGAGTTCCTTCTTAAAGTCCTGCAAATCTTCTTTTGTGATAAGGGATAATGTGACCATTTTATAAATTTTGTTGAAGCAAAGTTTAGAAATGGTCGGCATAATAAATCACTACCTTTTCGTAGTACCGAAAGATTTTCTGCGATATTTGATAAGAATGTAGTTTTCTAAAAGAAATACTATTATAAAAGCTAATGCAAACGTTTCCTGAACATCCAACAGCACCTGCTCCTGCTAAAGCTTATCAGTATTATGCTCAAACTAAATCAGTTCCTCTCACAAAATGCTAATCCTCCCCATGAAATCAGTTTTTATATACGCACTTTTGCCAGGCATACTGGAACTCAACTTATATAGTATTGGATGATATTGCTTGATATCAATTATTAAAACACAAGACTTCATTGAGGAGAAATTGTTTGGGTATTCGGGTATCTGTTGTTATAAAGTATAATAAGACCACAAAAATATAATGTGATCATTAGCACATATCTTTCGAAATCTAAGCTGTATTTGCCAGCATGGAGGTTACCGATTTTCTATAGCAAATATATTCCGTTGACCCTGCGGAAAAAAATCTTTTTGGGTATCCACAATCCTGGATTGCGGAGCCTCCGCAAAAAGATTTCAGGCTTTATCAATCTTCTTCTTTATTGTTTTCATGGAATTGATTGCAGTTTTCCTTGTGTCTGCCTGAATGGTAATCTGCATAGAAAAGTCAGAAACCTCACAAGATGCAAATGCAGTTCATTGAAATTTTGATCATAATTATTCCTTCATGTGTACATCAGTTTATCTGATGTTAAACTTAGTAAAGAATAGAAAAAGTCAAAATTTCCTTCAATCTGCAATCTACAGGTTTTAATGTCAGGTGCGGGAAAAACAAGTCTCCGCCGTACCCGGAGCAAATCAGATGAAATTCAATATTGTGAACGAAATTAAGTTGAGCTACTCAAGAAAGGGAAATTGTGAAAGGTCTGTATTGTCATCCAGGGATGCAGTGGAAATTTTCAGGGAACATTTTGATGCTGAGGAAATGGATTACAGGGAATCTTTCTATGCATTGTATCTAAACCAGGCTAGTAAGGTTTTGGGGATTAAGAAAATCTCCGAATGCGGAATTTCATCTACTTTGGTGGATGTAAGAATTATTATGCAGGCGGCACTTCTTTGTAATGCTTCCGGGATTATTATTGCGCACAATCACCCTTCAGGAAATTTAAAGCCGTCCGGGTGTGATATTAAAATGACTGCACAGATTAAGGAGGCTGCAAAAGTTTTGAGCATGAATTTGCTGGATCATTTTATTCTGACTTCGGATTCTTATTTTTCTTTTGCGGATGATGGAATAATTTAAAATATTAAAAAGTTGGAACCCGAAAAATTTCGGGTTTCTTCGTGACTAACCAAAAAAGGTTAACCACGAAGAAACAGAAATTATACATGAATGTAATTTTTATAATTTATTCTTTAAGGAAACTTCCCGCTTAGAGAGTAGGTCGCTTAATGAATCCATTTCATCGCTTACCTTTCTGTCCATGATCTTTGCATAAATCTGAGTTGTTTTAATACTCTTATGCCCTAACATTTTACTTACACTTTCAATGGATACTCCATTTGATAAAGTTACCGTTGTAGCGAATGTATGCCTCGCAATATGGAATGTCAGCTCTTTAGAGATTCCACAGAGATCTGCTACTTCTTTGAGATAAGCATTCATTTTCTGATTGCTGGGAATCGGCAATAATTTTAAAGCTCTATGTCCACCTCTGGGATAGTCTTTATATTTGAGAAGAATTTTTTCAGCCTTTTCCAACAAAGGAATGTTTGAAGAAATTTTAGTTTTTTGGCGGGCTGTGAAAATCCATTTTCTGCCGTCAATTCCCACACCAATATTATCCGCCGTAAGATTACGGGCATCAACAAATGATAGGCCTGTATAGCAGCTGAAAACAAACATATCCCTTACAACCTCCATACGTTCAATCGTAAATTCTTTATCCTCCAATTTTCGCAACTCTACATCATCTAAAAATTTTCTGTTAACTTCTGTATATTTTGATTTGTAACCCACCAGAGGATCTCTTTTAATCCATTCATTCGCAAGACAAATTCGAATGACCTTACTCAGGTTTTTAATATATTTAACCGCAGAATTATTGCTGCAGGGATTTTCATTCTTCGTTCTCAGATAGTGTTCAAAATTATTGATGAATTCCAGATTCACCTTGGAAATGTCAATATCAGATAAATTATATTTGATCCGCAAAAAATTTTTCAAATGTCTGTAGCAGCTTTTATAACGAACCAAAGTACCCTTTGCGTATTCATTGCCTATCAACTGCTCCATCTTAACATTATGATCATTAAGAATAATGAGCAATAATCGCTTACTATCTTCCACACCACAAAACATACTTCTGATCTTTTCCGTAGATATGATCTCTCCAGCCTGAATAAGATCCTTCTGTATGGTATAAATCCGTGATCTTAGAATATCGAGATAAGTATTAATCTCTCTGACTTCTGCAGATTTCCCTTTGACTTTACCTGAATCGATACACCATTTTTCAGGCTCTATAAATCTGCCGGTCGTAATTTCCAGCCTCTTTCCTTCAAACGTCACTCGTAAGTGAATAGGACAGACTCCTTTTGATGACAATTTTGATCTTTTCACAACGAAAAGAATAGATAAATGCGTACTCATAACTAATAATTATAGATTAAAACTAATTTTTACAAAATTTTTATCTACAAAATATTATATAACTAACAAATCTTCTATTCATAGGCATTACACCGTATATCAATGACGTTATTTTTCGCCATTCGGGACCCATTTTTTGTTAATTCGGGACCAATTTAACCATTGGTCCCGCGAATTTCGAGAAGTAAGACAAATATGGTCACTGGGTAATGAAAAACAAAGCTCAACATTTCAAAATTAGCACCAAAAATAGTACAAATTTTCGCCTTTATTCGGGACCCATTTTTTTCAATTCGGGACCAATTTTAACATTGGTCCCGCGAAATTTTGTCATTTTTTTAAAATATGCTCACCTCAAAGGGAAGTAAATTTTTCTAAATGTCGAGGGACCAAAATTAGTTTTTTAAAAAGAGGTCCCGAATTAGACCACTTTATATTGCTTATTCTTACTTTTTTAACAATATAACTAAAAATAAAAAACCCCTTAAAACATTAGTTTTAAGGGGTTTTGCTGAAATTTGAATAAACTTC